>NZ_JCANOT010000023.1:0-195217 GCF_059552495.1 Methyloversatilis sp. S146-33 | reverse complement strand
TCCTGATCGGTGCTTGGGGTGAGGGCGGGACATCTCTCCCACTGTCTGTACGTGCTTGCCGTCAGATCCGAGCTCGGTCCCTCCGCCCGACAAGCTATTCCTACGCTTGCCACGGTAGAACATACAAGCGAGCTTGCTCGCGACGCAGCGGTGGGTGAGTCACCGTCTGTCGCCCCGCCTGGGCCCGTTGTCGGCGCCAGAATCTTTTTGCGCCGCACAAACCGAGGGCGAAGTGCGCCCCGCGGCGGTGCGGATGCGACGCTTTGCTGCCGTTGCGACACGCTTTGCCCGATACTTGTGCGTCGGCCGGGTACGCATGAGCTGCGTCAAGTTGCGTGAATGCTGCGGCCGGCATACTCCATGACGCATCGGGCAGGGCCGCAGTGGCCTTGCCGCGCGCGTCGGTGATCGATCCGAACAGTCCGACCGACATGAATGACAGCCACGCCATTATCGAATCCCGCCGCTTCGCCACTCGCACCGTTCCGCTGTCGCGCCCGCTGGGCTGGCTGATCGCAGGCTGTCGGGACTTCATGCGCTGTCCGGGACCCGGATTGCTGCACGGCGCGGCCGTCGCGGTATTTGGCGCGCTACTGTGCTGGCAGATTCCGGATCGTTTCTGGCTGCTCAACGGCGCCTTCACCGGTTTCATGCTGGTCGCGCCGGTGGTGGCGACCGGCCTGTACGCGATCAGCCGCGCGCTGGAGCGTGGTCAGCCGGCCGGGCTGATGACCGCGGTGCGTGCGTGGAAGCCGCGCGACAGCCGCATGGTGGTGTTCGGCCTGCTGCTGGCGCTGGCCGGCACCGGCTGGGTGATGACCTCGGCCGCGCTGATCTGGGCCTATGCGCCGGCGCCGGTGGCGACGCCGGAGGATTTCCTGCGCCTGGTCGTGCTGGCGGAACAGGGCTGGCTGTTCGAGGCCTGGCTGGCGCTGGGCGGCCTGCTTGCCGCACCGGTGTTCGCGTCCAGCGTGGTGGCGATTCCGCTGCTGCTCGATCGCGACATCGGGGTACTTGGCGCCGTGCTCACCAGCTGGCGTGTCGTGATGGAGAACCCCGCGCCGCTGGCGCTCTGGGGCGTGGCGATCGCCGGATTCACGCTGTTCGGCATGGCGACCGGGCTGGTCGGCATGCTGGTGGTGGTGCCGTTGCTGGGTCACGCCAGCTGGCACGCCTATCGCGATCTGGTGCGCGCCGCCTGAGCGCGCACCGATCAACCTATTGAATATCGCTGGAGCAGCTTTCACACATGGGCGGCATCACTGAAGAGCAATTTGCCGAGTTCGGGCTCACCTTCGGCGTCGCTGCCTTCATGCTCTACATGCTGTTCATCCTGCTGCAGCTCGCGCGCGAGTCGAAGGCCGGTCGCTTCGGCACCTTCGTCATCCTGATCGGCCTCGGCCTCGGCATGATGGGTTTCGTCGCCAAAGGCGTGATCAAGTGGATGCTCGGCGGCTGATCAGGCGCCTGACGCGCAGACCCGCTCGCGTACCGCTGCCCGCATCGTGCGCGCCAGCGACTGCAGCGATCCACCGGCGCGGTAGTTGAAGCTCACGTGCAGCGTGTCGCCGGCTCGCGCCTCCACCGGCGTCGTCAGCGGCAGCACCAGATAGTCGTTCAGCCAGTCCTGAGTCCGCCCCTGCGTGCCGAGCAGCGCCAGGATGTTCTTGGTGATGAAGCGCAGCGCATTGACCGTACCGTCGGCAGTGATGGCGATGTCGCCCTTCCAGGCGATGTCTCGGCTGCAGGTCTGGTCGAAATCCATCACGCCATAGACCACCGGTGCGGCCAGTTCGGTTGCGCCCGGGTGTTCGGCGCCGACGCGCTGGAACTGGATGATGGGGGCGTTGAAGCCGTAGAAATCGAACACCTGATGCAGCGGCTGCACCGCCATCAGCGCGGCAGTCGGCAGGAAGATCGGCAGGCGGTCGCCGAAGCGGGCGCGGTAGCGCGCCTTGAAGGCTTCGATCACGTCGACCTGTTTCTCGCGCAGCATGCCGACGTGGATCATTTCGCAGATGACCACGTCTACCGGTTCCGGCGGCAGGTATTCGAAAGCGTCGGCGTGCACCACTTCGACCTTGTGACCGTGCGCATTCATCGCCAGCAGCCGGCGCGATTCGGCCACCATGTCCGGGTTGAATTCGACGCAGTACACCTTGCTCGCGTGCGCTGCGGCGAAGCAGGACAGCACGCCGGTGCCGCCGCCCAGTTCGAGCACGCGGGCGCCCTTGAACACGACTGCATCGATGGCCGCCTTGAAATTGCTCATGCGGTTGGTGTCGAGCAGCATGTTGTGGTGGTAGTGCAGAGGAATGAACTGTCCAAGATGGCTGGGCTCGTCGTCGGCGTCGCTCATCGGCAGGCTGGCGCCGGGCGCGGCCGGGCTACCGAGGTGGGCTGCGGTTTCCATCCGTGACATGGTTCTTCCTCTCGTGTGGTCGGTTAATGTTTGCCGCGCGCTGCCGGCAACTTCTGCCTTGAACATCCCGTTATTGCCGCTTCAACCGCCTTGCGGCGATCGCGCGAGGTTCATGGCAGCTTTCGTGCCAGACTTCGGCGAGAACTGAACAACGGATGCAGCGGATGAACGGGTCGCAGGAGCAGGCCGGGCTGAACGAAGCGGAGGTGGCTGCGCGCCGCACGCAGGACGGCTGGAACGAGATCGCCGCCGAGAAGCCGCACACGCTGGTCGCAACCGTTTTGGAGGTGATGCGGGAGCCGATGTTCCTGCTGCTGCTCGGGGCCGGCGCCATCTATCTGCTGATGGGCGATGCGCACGAAGCGTTGGTGCTGCTCGGCTTCGTCGTGCTCATCATCGGCGTCACGGTCTTTCAGGAACGGCGCACCGAGCACGCGCTGGCTGCGCTGCGCGACCTGTCGAGTCCGCGTGCGCTGGTGATGCGCGACGGCGCAGTAAAGCGCATCGCTGGGCGCGAGGTGGTGCGCGGCGATCTGCTGCTGCTCACCGAAGGCGACCGCGTGCCGGCCGATGGCGTGCTACTGAGCGCCAACGATCTGGCGGTCGATGAATCCATGCTGACCGGAGAATCGGTGCCGGTCGGCAAATTGCCGGTCGACGATGGCGAACCGCTGCGCGTGTTCTCCGGCACGCTGGTCGTGCGCGGTCGCGGCACAGTCGAGGTGACGGCAATCGGCGAGGCCACCGAGCTGGGGCGTATCGGTAAGTCGCTGGCGGACACCGTCAGCGGTGTCTCGCCACTGCAGCGCGAACTCGGGCTGCTGGCGCGCCGGCTGGCGGTGATCGGCATCGCGCTGTGCGCGCTGCTCGCCGTGTCCTACGCGACGCTGCGCGGCGGCTGGCTCGACGGCGTGCTGTATGGCATCACTCTGGCGATGAGCATCCTGCCGCAGGAATTTCCGGTCATCCTGATCGTGTTCCTCGCCTTCGGCGCACGCCGCATCGCCGCCCGGCGCGTGCTGACGCGCCGGCTGTCGGCGATCGAAACGCTGGGCCAGACCACCGTGCTGTGTACCGACAAGACGGGCACGCTCACCCGCAACCGGATGGAAGTCGCCGCGCTTGCGGTCGGCGGTGAGGTGCTGGCGCTGGATGGCGACGCACGGCTGGAGGAACTGCCTGAAACCTATCACCGCCTGCTTGAATATGCGGTGCTGGCGAGCGAGGCCGATCCGCACGATCCGATGGAGCAGGCTTTCCTGCGGCTGGCCGGCGACTATCTGGCGAACACCGAACACCTGCATCCCGACTGGGCGCTGGCCCGCGAGTACGAACTGTCGCCCGACCTGCTGGCGATGACCCACCTGTGGCAGGCGCCGGATCGGCGCGATGGCGAGGTGGCCGCCAAGGGTGCGCCCGAGGCCATCATCGACCTTTGCCATCTGTCGGCGGATGCCGCCGCGCTGGTGATGGCGCGCGCCGGCGACCTGGCCGACCGCGGCCTGCGCGTGCTGGCGGTGGCTCATGCGGCGCACCCGCAAGGCGCTGGCGTGCCGGACATCCAGCACGATTTCGAATTCCGCTTCATCGGCCTGATCGGGCTCGCCGATCCACTGCGTCCGGAGGTGCCGGCGGCGGTCGCCGAGTGCCGCGCGGCCGGTGTGCGTGTGGTCATGATTACCGGCGATCATCCGCGCACCGCCGGCGCGATCGCGGCGCAGGCCGGCATCGACGGCGGGCGCGTGCTGACCGGCCCGGATATGGCGGCGATGGATGAGGCGACATTCGCCGATGCGGTCGCCGGCTGCTGCGTGTTCGCGCGCGTCAGCCCGCAGCAGAAGCTGGCCATCGTCGAGGCGCTGAAGGCGCGTGGCGATATCGTCGCCATGACCGGCGACGGCGTGAATGACGCACCGGCGCTGAAATCCGCGCATATCGGCATCGCCATGGGCAAGCGCGGCACCGACGTTGCGCGCGAGGCGGCCGCACTGGTATTGGTGGACGATGACTTTGCCGCCATCGTCGACGCGATTCGGCTGGGCCGGCGCATCTTCCGCAACCTGCGCCACGCGATGACCTACACGCTCGCGGTGCACGTGCCCATCATCGCGCTGGTGGCTGCGCCGGTGCTGTTCGGCTGGCCGGTGCTGCTGGCGCCGGTGCACATCGCCTTCCTCGAACTGGTGATCGACCCGACCTGTTCCATCGTGTTCGAGGCGGACGAGGCTGGCGACGCACTGATGCGCGAGCCGCCGCGACCGCGCGGCGCCGTGTTGCTGCCACCCTCGCGCATCGCGACCAGCCTGCTCTACGGCGCCATCGTGTCGGCCGCGCTGGTGGCATTCGATGTCTGGGCACTCGATGCCGGCTTCGCGGCTGACGAGGTCCGCACGCTGGTGTTCGTCGCGCTGGTGGCGAGCGGCATCGCGCTCATCTTCACCGCCCGCGCGTCGGCGGCCGACCCGAGCGGGCTCGGGCACGGCACCGCGGTCGCGCGCTGGGTGATCGGCGGCACACTGCTCGCGCTGCTGCTGGTCACCACGGTGCCCTGGCTGGCTGCACAGTTCTCCTTTGCCGTGGTCGCGCCCGCAGTGTGGCTGAGCGCCTGCGCACTCGGACTGGCAACGCTGCTGCCGCTGCTCGCCGCACGTTGGCTTGTACACGCGCGTGCGGTGGCATGACCGCGGGCATCCGCCGGACGAAAAAAATGCCCGACCAGCGGTCGGGCATCAAGGACATGCGTGTGACAGGGTCGTGCAGTAATCAGGTGCGACGGCGTGCAGCCATGCCGATCAGGCCGAGGCCGGCCAGCAGCATCGCGTAGGTTTCGGGTTCCGGTACCGGGGCGGCGACCGCCAGGTTGTCGACCACCACACCGTTACCCTTGAACGAGATCGAGCGGATGTCAGCCACGTCGCGCGTGATGCCGAGGAACAGGCCTTCATTCTCGCTGGCCTCGCCGGTGCTGACTGCCAGCGTGTAGGTCTCGATGATCTGGTTGTTGTCGCCGTAGGCGGACACCACGACCGAGAACGGGAAGTCGTTCATGGCGAAATGGTTCACCAGTGCGCCGACACCGGCGGTCAGTTCAGCGAAAGTGAAGCGCAGTTCGCCGATGTTGCCGGTGGCCGCGAAGTGGTTGCCTGCGCCCCAGATACCGTTGTTGCCCAGGTTGGCAATGAAGCCACCCAGCTGCGAGTCGGCGTCGCCGGTGAAGATGACGCCGGGGGCGACTGCTTCCGGACCGGTCGTGAAGAAGCCGTCGTAGGCTTCGAAGTCGACAACAATGGCGTTGCCGATGTCGGCCGCGTTATTGGTCAGCGCGGCCTGCGCCGGCAGTGCGGCGGCGAAGGCCAGAGCCAGGGCGGCGAGTTTCATTTTCATGATGAATCCTTTGCGGAGGTTTCGTTGATGGAGGCGACGCTACGCCGCCTCCGTGACGCCGATGTGAAGACCGACGGATCAGGTACCGATCACGCCGCCGTCGTCCTTGGTGATGACGACCGTGGCCGAGCGCGGCTTGGCGACCGCGTTGCCGCTCTGCGTGGTCGGGCCGTTGAAGCCGCTGTCCGGCCAGGTGCTGTTCGAGGTGAAGCTGCCGCTCCAGTCTTCGCCCGGATGCTGGATGTTCACGAACATGACCTTGCCGTCCGGCGTCGAGGTCACGCCGGTCACTTCGCAGTTGCGCGGGCTGGTCAGGAAGCGGGTGATCTGGCGGGTGGCCGGGTCGGCGCAGAACATCGCGTTGCCGCCGATGTTCACGAAGTCGCCGGTGGCGTTGCCGACCTGGTCGGTCTGGATCCACAGGCGGCCGTCCTTGTCGAACCACAGGCCGTCCGGCGCACCGAGGTCGTCACCGATGATGTTGCCTTGCAGGTGGGCGTTGGCGTTCAGCTTGTCACCGCACTCGACGAAGATGTCCCACTGGAAGGTGGTGGCGGCGACGTCACCGCCGGCTTCCGTCCAGCGCAGGATGTGGCCGTAGCGGTTGTCGCGGCGCGGGTTGGTCGCATCGACCGGCGGGCGGGCCGAAGCGGCGACCGTGGTGCCGTCGATCTTGTTCGACGACGCCGGCGCGGTGCCGCGGCGGTTGTTGTTGGTCAGCGTCAGATAGACCTCGCGCGTCACCGGATGCACGGCGACCCACTCGGGGCGGTCCATCATGGTGGCGCCAAGGCGGTCGGCGGCCTGACGGGCCTTGATCACTACCTCGCCCTGGTCGGCGAAGCCGTTTTCGGCCGTCAGACCATTCTGACCCCAAACCAGCGGCAGCCACTGTCCGCTGCCGTCGGCGTTGAAGCGGGCGACGTACAGCGTGCCGCTGTCGAGCAGGTCGCGGTTCGCGGCGCGGTTCTTCGTGTCCATCTTCTTCGCGCAAACAAACTTGTACATGTAATCGTTGCGCTCGTCGTCGCCCATGTAGACGGCGACCTTGTTGTCGGCGCCGACCGAGGTCCATGCGCCTTCGTGCTTGAAGCGGCCCAGCGCGGTGCGCTTGACCGGCACCGAGTTCGGGTTCCACGGATCGATCTCGACCACCCAGCCGAAGCGGTTCGGCTCGTTCGGCGTGTCGCGGAAGTCGAAGCGCGGATCGGCTTCGTGCCAGCGGTAGCCAAAGCCCCCGGCGGACATGCCGTAGCGGTTCTCAAGCGCGGTCAGCGGCTGGGCGGCCAGCTTGGCGGCAGTGGTACCGAAGTAGCCGTTGAAGTTCTCCTCACAGGTGAGGTAGGTGCCCCAGGGCGTGTAGCCGTTGGCGCAGTTGTTCAGCGTGCCGAGCACGGTGGTGCCCGACGGGTCGGCGGCGGTCTTCAGCAGGGCGTGACCGGCAGCCGGGCCGGACACCTTGCACGGGGTGGCGCCGGTGATGCGACGGGCGAAGGCGGACGGGCGCTGCACCTTCATTTCACCACCGACCTTGCGTACCTCGATCACGCTGACGCCGTGACCGGCGATCTGCGCGTCGACCATGGCCTTGGTGATGACGTCGGTCCCGTAGGTGGTGGTGTGGGCGACCAGACCGGGATCAACGTACTCGTGGTTGGACACGAGCAGGCCGCGGTCATTTGCGATGCCGGCTGCGCCGGTGCCCGGGAACGGGAACAGGTGCATGCCGTCGTTGTGTGCGCCCCAGGTCGTGAGCTGGCGAGCGGTCGTCATCGCCGTGGCCGGGTTCCAGTGCGTGTTCGCATCCGGGCCGGTCTTGCCGATGGCGTCGCCCCAGGCGATCAGCACGCGCGCGGTATAGCCGGACGGTACGGTGATGCCGTCAGTCATCGGCGCGATGTTGGCCGGCACGCCGGTGAAGCCGATGCCGCCGGCCGGCGACGGGCTGCCGGTGTAGGCGCCGTTGGCCAGCGATTCGAGGCTGAAGCCGCCGAGCGAGGCAAAGGTCGCGGTGGCCAGCGAACCCTTGATGAAGTTGCGACGGCCGGTGAAGCGGTCCATCACGTCGCGGATGGATTCATTGCCCGACGGATTGATCGTCAGGTCGTTGTCGGGGTGCTGCATCGAAGACATGGGAGCTCCTTGCGGGTGACGTTGTCGGGACGTCGGCGGCAAAGGGGCTGCGCGCCGATCTGACGCGCGGAGTCTGCGATGCGTTTCTGACAGGGATAAGAAACGACGACTGTGGTGGATAGTCCGAATGGACTATCCACCACAGTCGGGGTGTCATGGTCTGCAGGGCGGCGGAGGCGCCCGTTGCTTCAGGTCAGCGACGACAGGGCGGTGTCGTAGGCACCCTGCAGCTCTGCCTCGCTGCCGGCTTCCATACGCAGGTTGCGGACCAGACCATCCTTCAGGCCGTAGATCCAGCCGTGCACACGCACGTCCTGGCCGCGCGCCCAGGCTTCGCGGACGACCGTGGTTTCGCAGACGTTCATCGCCTGCTCGATCACGTTCAGTTCGCACAGCCGGTCTTCCTGCAGTTCGCCGGCGCCTACCGCTTCGAGCAGACCGCGGTGCTTGTTGCGCACGTCCTGCACGTTGCGCAGCCAGTTGTCGATCAGGCCGAAACGCATGTCGTGCAGCGCGGCACGCACGCCGCCACAGCCGTAGTGGCCGACCACCAGAATGTGCTTCACCTTGAGCACATCGACGGCGTACTGCATGACCGACAGGCAGTTCAGATCGGTCTGCACCACCACGTTGGCGACGTTGCGGTGTACGAACACCTCGCCCGGAATCAGGCCGACGATCTGGTTGGCCGGCACCCGGCTGTCGGAACAGCCTATCCAAAGATATTCGGGCGCCTGCAGCGTGGCCAGCCGCTCGAAGAACTGCGGGTCGTCCGCACGCATGCGCTCGGCCCAGCGGCGGTTTGCTTCGAATAATTGATCAGTTTTTTTCAGTGTCATGGTGTCCTCGCATCAGGCGGGATTATATCTTTCCCGCCCTCGCGAGGCGCCACCGGCCGCCGCGACGGATCACGGCGGATCACTGTGCTGCGCGGCGGGATCAGCCGGCGGTGACAACGAGCCGGTTGTCGATGCCGGTCACGCCCTTGACCGAAGCCGCCAGCTCGGCGGCGCGGGCGCGCGCTGCTTCGGTCGGTGCCGGGCCACTCAGCGTGACCTTGCCGTCGGCGGTATCGACGTCGATCTTCAGCGCGCTCAGATCGGGATCGCCGGCAAGACGCGCGGCGACGTTGGCGGTGATGGTGGCGTCGTCGATCTTCTCACCCATGCGTTCGGCGGCGGATTCGACCGAAGCCTTGGCGTCGGCCGCGGCGACCTCCGCCTTCGCCTGCGCGCTGTCGAGCGAACTTTCGGCCTTGGCGCCCATTTCGTCCGCCTTCTTCTCGGTCTGCGAAATGGCGGAATCGAGCTTCTGGCCGACGGTTGCGTTGTCGGTGGATTCGCCGCAGGCGGCCAGTGCGAGTGCCAGCGCGGTGGCGGTGGCCAGGCGGACGGCAGGCTTCAGCAGCGTGGAACGGGTGGCGGTAATCTGCATGGCAGTTCTCCTGTTGCGATGAAGAGGATGGCGTTAAGCCATGACGAAACTCTAGTTGCTCGCGGCACGCCGGCCTGTCGGCGACGTGGTCGGGTGTTGTAGGACGATGCGGACCGCCTGCGATGACGCAGGCAGCCAGTGCTGTGGTCAAATCGCGGCTGTCTCCACGCCAGAACGCCGACATGAGCGCCGTCCGCTACCGCATCACGCCCATCCATCCCGAAGCCCACCTGTTCGAGGTCGAACTCGACATCGACAAGCCGGCGGCCGACGGCCAGCTGCTGTCCCTGCCTGCCTGGATACCCGGCAGCTACATGATCCGCGAGTTCGCCCGCCACATCGTGCGCATCGACGCGCGCGACGGCGTGCGCGCGGTGCCGCTGACCAAGCTGGACAAGCACACCTGGCGCGCCGCACCGTGCGACGGCGCGCTGCGCGTGCGCTACGAGGTGTATGCGTGGGACCTGTCGGTGCGCGCCGCTCACCTCGACACCACGCACGGCTTCTTCAACGGCAGCAGCGTGTTCCTGATGGTGCATGGCTGCGAACAGCAGCCCTGCGAAATCGACATCCGTCCGCCGGCCGGTCGCGCCTACAAGGAATGGCGCGTCGCGACGACGCTGCCCGAGGCAGGCGGCCGCAGCGGCGCCAAGCGTCACGGCTTCGGTGCGTACCGGGCGACCAGCTACGACGAACTGATCGACCACCCGGTCGAGATGGGTGAGTTCGCGCTGTACGAATTCAAGGCATGCGGCGTGCCGCACGAGGTGGTGGTGACGGGTCGGCACGACATCGACGCCGCCCGGTTGTGCGCCGACCTGAAGCGTGTCTGCGAATGGCAGATCCGGCTGTTCGGCGAGCCGGCGCCGTTCGAGCGCTACGTGTTTCTGGTGATGGCGGTCGGCGACGGCTACGGCGGGCTCGAACACCGCTCCAGCACCGCGCTGCTGTGCTCGCGCAACGACCTGCCAGCGCCCGGCGCCAGCGCGATGAGTGATGCCTACCGCGGCTTCCTCGGACTGTGCAGCCACGAGTATTTCCACTCCTGGAACGTGAAGCGCATCAAGCCGGCGGCCTTCGTGCCCTACGACCTCAGGGTCGAGAACTACACGCGGCTGCTGTGGGCCTTCGAGGGCTTCACCTCCTATTACGACGATCTCGCGCTGGTGCGCTCCGGCGTCATCACGCAGGACGATTACCTGAAGCTGCTCGGCAAGACGGTGACCCAGGTGATGCGCGGCAGCGGCCGGCTCAAGCAGAGCGTGGCCGATTCGTCCTTCGATGCCTGGATCAAGTATTACCGCCAGGACGAGAACGCGCCGAACGCCATCGTCAGTTACTACGCCAAGGGCGCGCTGGTGGCGCTGGCGCTCGACCTCACACTGCGCAGCAAGAGCCGCGGCGCGGTGTCGCTGGACGACGTGATGCGCAAGCTCTGGGCCGACCACGGACAGAGCGGGCAGGGCGTGCCGGAGGACGGCATCCGTCGCGCTGCCGAAGCGGTCAGCGGCATGAAGCTCAAGCGCTTCTTCGACGAGGCGACCGAAGGCACGGACGATCTGCCGCTGGACAGGCTGCTGCACGCGGTCGGTCTCGACCTCGCGTTCGAAGCCGCTGGCAGCACGCCGGTGCTCGGCGTGAAAACCGCGAACGACGGCGACAACGTGAGGCTCACCCAGGTGCTGGACCACGGTGCCGCGCAGCGCGCGGGTCTCTCCGCAGGCGACGTGCTGGTCGCGCTGGACAATCTGCGCATAACCGCCAGTTCGCTCGATACGCTGCTCAAGCGCCGCAACGCCGGCGACGAGGTGAAGATCCACGCCTTCCGCCGCGACGAACTGATGAAGTTCCGCGTGCGACTCGACGCGCCGCCCGCCGATCAGGCGAAGATCGGCCCCGCCGCGCGCGCCAGTGCGGCGGCGAAGGAATTGCTGAAGCAGTGGCTGGGGAGAGGGTGAGGCCTCGGTGGGTGTGCGTTCGCATTCTGCCCCCGGTTAGCCGCCGCTTGACCGCCGCGTCGCGGCCAAGGCCGCTCCCACAGGGGCGGCGCCTAACTCGCGGCTGGAACCGGGGCCGGAGTTCTGTGGGAGGGGTCTTCTGACCCCGACAGCGACAGGAAGCGAGGCGGCGATCAGCATTCACCGCGTGGCGGTAACGGCCGTTCACTGCAGAAGCGCGCAGGCCGGATCTGCAAGATCAGGGTTCCTGTGCGAGCGAGCTTGCTCGCGATGCCGTCGGTGATCGCCCGTGGCCCCCTCAACCGGCTTCGGTGAGCCGTCAGCGCCCCAGCTTGCGTGCCGCGCTCAGCACTATCATGCCCAGACCGCCCAGCATCATCATCCACTCGCGCGGCTCAGGTACGGCCGGCGTGGTCGTCACGTCCAGCGTGAAGCGATCGCCCGCACTCAGGCCGGCAAAGCCGACGCGCCAGTCGCTGAGGCCTTCTTCGTAGAAGGGGTTGCCGAAGTAGAACTCGGTAACGGTAGCGCCAGCGAAGAAGTCGGTGTCGAGCAGATCGCCATTCACCGTTGCCGCGCGCACCGAACCAGCTGTCCATGACACGGGCGCACCGCCCGTCGTCACGTTCAGCGAACCGATGCCGAAGCCGCTGACGTCGCGCAGGATGGCGTTGAAGTCGGCGCCGCCGGCGGCGACATCCGCAGCATCAAGCACGAAGCTGAAGCTCAGTGCAGCGTTGTTCAGCAGCGATACGTCGAGCGCGATCAGCGACGGCGTGCTGAAGCTGGTGTCGAGCAGGTTGCCGTTCAGCGTGGCGCTCTCGAGCGTGACGGCGTGAGCGGGTAGCGACAGGCCGGCGGTGATCGCGAGGGCAAGCAGGGTGTTCTTCATCGGGCGACTCCTGGAATGCGGTTGTTGCGACGCACGATAGGCAGTGCATGTGACAGGCGCATGTCGCCGCCTTGATCACGCGTTCAACAATCCGTCATCGACCTGTCACCGGCGCTCACCACACTCCGCGGCAACTTCTTCCGCCCGGAGCTTTCCCGATGTCACGCAATGTCTTTTCCCGCCGCGACTTCATGCGCGGCATCGGCGCCGGCGCGCTGGCCGGTTCCACCGTCGTCCGTTCGGCAACTGCGCTGGCCGCGAGCGACAGCCTGTTCCTGCATGGCGTGGCCAGCGGCGATCCGCTGTCCGACCGCGTCATCATCTGGACCCGCGTGTCGCCGACCCGGCCGGGCACCGTGGCCGTGCTGTGGGAGGTGGCACTGGATGCGCGCTTCAGCCGCATCATCCGGCGCGGTCGCGTGCTCACCGGCGAGGACATCGACTACACGGTGAAGGCCGACGTGCTCGGCCTGCCGGCTGCTGCCCGGCTCTATTACCGCTTCCGCGCCGACGGCCAGCTGTCGCCGGTCGGCCGCACGCGCACGCTGCCGGCCGGTGCGGTCGAGCAGGTGAAGCTGGCGGTGTTTTCCTGTTCGAACTACCCGGCCGGCTATTTCCACGTCTATGCCGAGGCGGCGAAGCTGGACGACCTGCACGCGGCGATCCATCTGGGCGACTACATTTACGAATACCCGCGCGGCGGCTACGCCTCGGGCGACGCAGCGGCGCTGGGTCGCGTGTCCGAGCCGGCCGGCGAAATACTGACGCTGGACGACTACCGCATCCGTCACGCGCAGTATCGCACCGACCCGGACCTGCAGGCGCTGCACGCGGCGCTGCCGGTGATCGCCGTGTGGGACGACCATGAAATCGCCAACGACACCTGGCGCGACGGTGCGGAGAATCACAGCGAGGGGCTGGAAGGCGTGTTCACCGAGCGCCGTGCCGCGGCGATCAAGGCCTACCACGAGTGGATGCCGACCCGCGTCGCCGATCCGGCGCGCCCGGAGCGCATCTACCGCAGCTTCCGCTTCGGCAACCTGCTGTCGCTGCATATGCTGGACACGCGCGTCATCGGCCGCGACCGGCAGATGGACTACGCGGACTACTTCGGCGCCAGCGGCTTTGACGGCGCGCGCTTTGCCGCTGATCTGGCCGACCCGAACCGCACGCTGCTGGGCGCCGAACAGAACGACTGGCTGGGCCTGCAGCTGGCGCAGTCCGACACCACATGGGACGTGCTTGGTCAGCAGGTGCTGATGGGCCGCATGAACATTCCTGCGCCGCTGGTGCTGGGTCAGATCAGTTTTTCCGCCTACAGCGCACTGGTCGTGAAGGCGCAGACGGCACCTGCCACGCTGACGCCGAAGGAGCAGGCGGTGCTCGCGCAGCCGGCGATTCCGTACAACCTCGACGCCTGGGACGGTTATGCCGTCGCGCGCGAAACGGTGCTCGGCACCGCGCGGGCGCTGGACAGGAATCTGGTCGTGCTGTCGGGCGACACGCACAACGCCTGGGCCAGCGATTTGGCGGACTACGCGGGCCGCGCGGTCGGCGTCGAGTTCGCCACACCTGGCGTGACTTCGCCCGGTTTCGAGGAGTACTTCCCGAGCGAGAATCCGCTGGCCGTCGCCGCCGGGCTGACGCAGATCATCGGTCCGCTGCAGTATGCCGACACCGCGCGCCGCGGCTTCATGATCGTCACGGCGACGCGGGATGCCTGCCGCTGCGAATGGCGCTACGTCAGCACGGTGAAGAGCCGCAGCTATGTGCTGCAGCAGGGGCCGGCGCTGAAGGTGCTGCCGGGCGCGGCAAACCGGAAGCTGATGCCGGCTTGAGACAGGGGAGGTCGCGGCCTGTGCGTGGGCGCACCTCCTGTGGGAGCGGCCTTGGCCGCGACCGGGGCCGCTGCAGTCGCGGTCAGGGAAACGCTCTCACAGAAGCGGACGGCACCCTGAAGAGACCAGCGACTGTGCGCTTCAGGGCTGTGGATGCACCGGTGCTTTACCGCTTTTCTTCGGCTGGAACAGCTTCACCAGTGCGCTGCCGGCGATGCCCATCAGCAGCATCATGCCGGCGCCGATCAGCCACACCGTCCAGACGATGAAACCGAGCAGACCGCGCAGGTCGGGCGTCTGCTGCAGCCAGGCCTGGATTTCCGGGCCGGCGTCGAGCAGCCAGGCGCGACTCTGATCCAGCCATTCCTGCGGCAGCCAGGGGGCGAGCCAGACCGGCGGCCGCAGGCCGTCCAGCCACAGCGGCCATTCGGCCAGCGCGTTGGCGCTCCAGCCGGGCCAGTTCAGTACCGAGTCGGCGGTCCAGGCCATCAGCGTCCAGATGCCGACGACCAGTGCGACGAAGATCCAGATCACGGCGTGAGCCATAGCGGTTTCCTCAGAGCAGTTTCTTCAATGCGTACAGTGCGTCCAGCGCCTCGCGCGGGCTGAGGCTGTCCGGGTCGAGCGTGGCGAGCGCATCGACCGCGGCGTGCGACGGCGGTTCCGGTGGTGGTGGCGCGGGCGCGAACAGATCGGCCTGCGGACCGGCGTTGATGCGGCTGGCTTCGAGTTGCTGCAGCGCGCGTCGGGCGTCGCGGATCACCGTACCGGGCACGCCGGCCAGCGCGGCCACCTCGATACCGTAGGACTGCGAGGCCGGGCCTTCTTCAATCGCGTGCAGGAAAACGATGCGGTTGCCGTGCTCGACCGCGTCCAGGTGCATGTTGGCGCAGCTCGGGTGGGTCTGCGCGAGCTGGGTCAGTTCGAAGTAGTGGGTGGCGAACAGGGTCCAGCTGCGGTTGCGCGTCAGCAGATGGCGGGCGATCGATTGGGCGAGCGCCACGCCGTCGAAGGTCGAGGTGCCGCGGCCGATCTCGTCCATCAGCACCAGGCTGCGTTCAGTCGCGCCGTGCAGGATGCCGGCCGCTTCGGTCATTTCGACCATGAAGGTCGAGCGGCCCGAAGCGAGGTCGTCGGAGGCGCCGATGCGGGTGTGGATGGCGTCGAGCGGACCGAGCCGCACGGCGCGCGCCGGCACCGGGCAGCCGCAGTGCGCCAGCAGCGCGATCAGCGCCACCTGCCGCATATAGGTCGATTTGCCGCCCATGTTCGGGCCGGTGATCAGCAGCATGCGACGCGCGTCATGCATCGCGGTGTCGTTGGCGATGAAGTTTTCGACCTGCTGCTCGACCACCGGGTGACGGCCGCGCTCTATCGTGATTTCCGGTTCATCGACGAACTGCGGCCGGCAGTAGTCGTGGCGCTGGGCAGCGCGGGCAAAGGCGATCAGGCCATCCAGTTCGGACAGCGCACGGGCGATGTCGCCGAGCAGCGGCAATTCGGGCGCCAGCGCGTCGAGCAGCTGTTCGTACAGGAATTTCTCGCGCGAGGTGGCGCGATCGGCGGCGGAGAGTGCACGGTCCTCGAAGGCCTTCAGTTCCGGTGTGATGTAGCGCTCGGCGTTCTTCAGCGTCTGCCGGCGGCGGTAGTCGTCCGGAATGCGCTCAACGTTGGCGTGGGTGACTTCGATGTAGAAGCCATGCACGCGGTTGTACTCGACCTTCAGGTTGGCGATGCCGGTGCGCTCGCGTTCGCGCGCTTCGAGCGCCAGCAGGAACTCGCCGCAGTTGTCCTGCAGGCCGCGCAGTTCGTCCAGCTCGGCGTCGAAACCGGCGCGCATGACGCGACCGTCGCGCAGTTGCGCGGCCGGTTCGTCCATGATGGCGCGGGCGAGCAGGTCGCTGGCGGTCAGCGGCTGCGCCAGTGTGGCGCGTGCCTGATCGAGCAGACCGCGATCGAGCGGGATCGCTTCAGCGATGGCCGGCAGCTTCGCCAGCGAATCACGCAGGCTGGACAGGTCGCGCGGCCGTGCGGTGCGCAGCGCGACCCGCGCGGCGATGCGCTCGATGTCGGCGATGCCGCGCAGCGCATCGTGCACCCGGTCGGCGCGGTCGGTGTCGCGCAGCGCGGCGACGGCCTCCTGACGCGCGTCGGCACGCGCGCGTTCGCGCAGCGGGTGGTGCAGCGCGCGGCGCAGCCAGCGCGAGCCCATCGAAGTGGCGCAGGTGTCGAGCAGCGACAGCAGCGTCGGTGAGGCTTCGCCGCGCAGGGTTTCGGTCAGTTCCAGATTGCGCCGGGTGGCCGCGTCCATGCGCAGCCAGTTCGAATCGTGCTCGACCGCCAGCGTCGTGACGTGGGCGAGCGCCCGCTGCTGCGTCGCCTGGGCGTAGCGGAACAGCGCGCCGCAGGCGGCCAGCGCGATCGGCACCTCGGCGACGTCGAAGGCGGCGAGGTCGCGGCTGCCGAAGTGCTCGCACAGCAGCCGGGTCGCCTCCGTCACGTCGAACTGCCAGGCGCTGCGCGGCGTGACCGCCCAACTGCCCTCGGGGGCGTTCGCCATGTCGGCGACCAGCAGTTCAGCCGGACGCAGGCGGTCGAGCAGCGACGGCAGCACGTTGGCCGCCACTTCGGTCAACTTCAGTTCGCCGCTGGCGAGGTTGAGCCAGGCGACGCCAGCCCGCGCGCGTTCAACGTGCAGCGCCATCAGCAGCGAATCGGCGCGCTCGTCGAGCAGGCTGGCGTCGGTCAGCGTACCCGGCGTGACGATGCGCGAAATGGCGCGCTCTACCGGGCCCTTGGAAGTAGCGGGGTCACCGATCTGTTCGACGATCACCACGGATTCGCCCATCTTCACCAGCCGCGCGAGGTATTGCTCGACCGCGTGGAACGGCACGCCGGCCATTGGAATCGGTTGCCCGGCCGACTGGCCGCGGTGGGTCTGCGTGATGTCGAGCAGCCGCGCAACGCGGATCGCGTCCTCGAAGAACAGCTCGTAGAAATCGCCCATGCGATAGAACACCAGCAGGTCGGGGTGCTGTCTTTTGAACCCCAGGTACTGCTGCATCATCGGCGTATGTCCTGAATCCGGACTGTCCGCAGGCGCTTGTTTTGGTGTGGTTTTTCTGGCTTCCATCTGCTGAATCAGTGGCTTATCGGCGGTGCTGGACCGTGCGTGTTTTGTCACCGCACGTCATCGGAATGCACTGCACTTCAGGTTTTGGCGTAGGATTTCGGCGCAGCTTTTCGAAAACCTACGCCGCCTCGCTTGCGGCTGCGGCGGGAAAACCTACGCCAGATGTTCGATGCTCGTACAGCCAAGCTGCTCGCGCCAGGCGAGCACCTTACCATTGCCGGCGCGCCGGGGCTGAGGCTCGAGGCCACGGCCACGCGGCGCGCGTGGATCTACCGGTACAAGAACGCCAGTGGGCAGATGCGCCAGGTGAAGCTGGGCGCCTGGCCGGCGATGTCGTACGCCGCAGCCGTCGCCGCTTGGGAAGAGGCGCGCGCCGTTCGGGACGCGGGTCGCGACCCGGCGGCAGAGCGGCGGGCGGATCGGGTGCAGACGCATGCGCGCCTGGTGGTCGAGCGGCGCGGGCCGCTCACCGTGCGGCGGGTGGTGGATCTGTACCTCGATGGCCACGTCGATCGCCATCGCAAGGCGAAGGGCGCGGCTGAGGTGCGGCGCATGTTCGACACCATGCTCGGCGACGATGGCCAGTGCGATGCCGCCAGCTACTCGCGCCGGCAGGCCTTTGCGCTGATCGAGCGCTGGGCCGATGCGCCTGTCCAGGCGGCGAAGCTGCGGCGCGAGCTGGGTGCGGCGTGGGACTACGCGATCGACGCCGGCGAGCTACCCGAAGACACGCCGAACTGGTGGCGGCAGATCATGCGCGGCAAGCTCCGGTCGAAGGGCAAGCAGATCGCCGGCGAGGCGGTAGGCACGGCGAAGCGCGTGCTGAGGCCGGCCGAGGTGGGTGAGCTGATCAACTGGCTGCCGAACTTCAGCCAGCTGCTCGACGACGTGCTGACGGTCTATCTATGGACGGGCACCCGAGGTGCGGAGATCGTGGCCATGGAAGCCGAGGAGATCACCGACGAGGCCACCGGGCTTTGGTGGACGGTGCCGAAGGCCAAGACGAAGAACGCGCGCCACCCCGGCGCCGGCGACTTGCGCGTGCCGCTGATCGGGCGCGCTGAGCGGGTGGTGCGGCGGCGGCTGAAGATGTACCCGACCGGCTGGCTGTTCCGGCCGGTGCGCGGCGTTGCTGGCCACGTGCAGCAGAAGGTGATCACCGAGGGCGTGTATTACCGCCAGCCCTACTGCACATTCACGTCGCCGACTCAGCCCAGGCTGACGGTAACGCACTGGGCGCCGCACGATCTGCGCCGCACGGTGCGCACGACGCTGGCCTCGCTCGGGTGCCCCGACAGCGTGGCCGAGGCGGTGCTGGGCCACATGCAAAAAGGCGTGATGGGGGTTTACAACCTGCACCAGTACGACAACGAGCGACGCGAGTGGCTGACCAGGGTGGCTGACTACTGGGAGCAGCTGGCGGCGTCGTCTTGAGCGGCGCGGCGGCCCTTGCGGGCGCCGGTGTTCTCCGGCGGCGGCAGTTCGGAGACCGGGCGCGCCTCGGCCCATTCCAGCAGCTCGCGGTAGAGCCAGCCCACACGCGCGCCAGACAGTTGCCGCGGCTTCGGGAACTTGCCCTCGCGCACCATGCGCTCGATGGTCGATTCCGACAGGCTCACGCACGCCGCAGCACCGGCGCGGTCGAGGTAGATCGGCGTGGTCATCGCGCGGTGTCCTTCCGTTTCCAGATCGGGCAGATGTCGTCACGACCATCTGCCTTCCGGTATGTCTTGTGAAACGTGCTGGGCACGACATGGCCGCGCCGCCTCACGGTATTCGCCAGCCGCGCACGGTCTCGATGGCTGTGGCCGGCCTGGCTAAGCAGGCCGAAGTAGCTGTTGGCCGTGGTGAAAACATCTTCAGCCGCTGCGGTTCGCCGAATGGCTTCATGCACGGTGCGCCGGCGAGTGGTGCGGCGCCATGGCTTGAGCACGTGGCCGACGAAGTCGATTCCGCGGTCAATCGGCTGCAGGATGGTCTTCGCAGGGTTCAGGTACGCGTGCAGCGTGGCCGGTAGCCAGCGCTCGATGTCGGCCCGGATTTCGTTCAGGTGCTGCGGGCTCTCGTCGAGGATTACGAAGTCGTCGACATAGCGCACGTAGTAGCGGGCGTGGTGGTGGTGCTTGATGCGCTGGTCCAGCGCATCCAGATAGACGTTCGCGAAAAACTGGCTGCTCAGGTTGCCGATCGGCAGACCGAGGTGTGCAGGTTGCTCGGCAAGGCGCTTGTGCGGTGGTACGCGCGCGACCATATGGGCGCCGCTGTGCAGTTCGAAGTCTGTGCGCGGGTCGTGGAATAGAATGGTTTCGGTCAGCCCCAGCCACCAAGGCTCGGTGATGTGCCGCGCCAGCTGCTCGCGCAGCACGCGCTTGTCGATGCTGACGAAGAAGTTGGCCAGGTCGCACTTCAGGTAATGGGCCGGCTGGCTCCAGTTCCGGGTGATGCCGCGCACGTGGTGCTCCAGCCTTCGGGCGGCGTAGAGCGTGCCGCGGCCGGGTATGCAGGCGCAGCTGTCGGCGATGAACCGAGCGTAAAAGCGCGGTGCGATATGGTTGTAGAGCAGGTGGTGCACGATGCGGTCTCGAAACGCGGCGGCCCACACCTCGCGCGGCTTCGGCCGGGTGACGATGAAGCAGATCGAGCGGCCCGGCCGGTAGGTGCCGGCGATGAGCTCGTCGTACAGATCGACCAGGTTGGGTTCGGCGCGCTGCTCAAAGGCGAGGGCGCTGGCAGTGTTGCGCTTGTGACGGCGACAGTCGATCCAGGCCTGTACGAGGTCGGTGAAAGAAGGGCCGGCATGGCTGCAGGCCGGAAGGGTGGCGGTCCAATCTGCGGACGGCACGCGCCCGACCGTGGTTGTTCTTGTGGTCGTTGTTCTGGTTGCCATCGTCGAAGTTCTGATTCCAGGCGTTGTTCGGCGAGTACTGGGTCCGTGCGTGCTATCTGCGTCGCGATGCCGAAGGTGTGAGCCGATCAGCATGGCGACTGCGCCAGACCAGCCCGGCCGTCGAGTGCCGGCGGTATCTGCGGTGCGCAGGGCGGTGGCTGGGTAATCCCCGGCCAGCGGCACGACCAGATTGAAAGTCGCACGGGTCTGAGCGCCGTGACGCTCAGGCAGCAGGCGATGTGTGCTTGATTGCATGTTTACGCCACCCGTTGGCCTGCTTTCCGATCTGCCCGGTGAGTTCGATGGCCTGCGCGTACTGGGCGGTCGAGATGAACCGCTTGTCGCGCGACAGGCGCAGCAGTAACTCGGTCACCTGAAGCCGCTCGATGAGGTCATCCAGATGGGGCGTCTTCTCACGCGCACAGTTCGCGCGGAAGATGAGCACCACCAGCTGGACGCACTCGTTGCGAATCTCCGCGCCGATCGATGCCTTGAAGTCGCGAGGCATGTTCTTGACGAGGTCGGTCGCCATGCCGAGCAGGTCGTAGGTGACCCGATAGATTGGAAGTTCGTGATGCAGTGCCATGCCGGTAAAAATCTGGGCGCGGGCTGCGCCCGCGCTGAATGGTCAAAGGGTCAAATCACTGACAATCTGCGGACGGCACGCGCCCGACCGTGGAGGCTCTTGTGGTCGTTGTTCTGGCTGCCACCGTCGAAGACCTGAAACCAGGCGTAGTCCGGCGAGTACTGGGTACTCGACCAGTACCAGCCAGCCTCGAACAGCTCCGGCACGTTGATCCACAGCAGGCGCAGCTCGCGGCGTGCGGGTAGGTACCAGTCGGCATGCCCCTGAATGCTCAGGCCTGCTGCCCATTCGGCAGCGGGGTGGTCCGCATCGGATTCGACGAGCGCCAGCGTGTTGGCGAGGCCATCTCGTTCATGCTTTGCGTCCGGCTCATCGATCTCGTATCCGCCCCAGGCGACTGATTCAGCGTGTCCCGAAGGGTCGGTGGCCACGATGAGATGGTGATCGGGCTGGCCGTCCTCGCCACGCACGATTCCAGCGTAGATGCCGCCTTGCTCCTTCCAGTAAGTGCCGACAGCCGGCAGTGAAGGTTGCGCGGTGGTGCTCTGCTCGATGCGTTTGAGCAGTGCCTGAACCGCGATATCCATCGGCACTTCGATCTGCAGTGTTTGCGACATGGTTCTGTCCTCAGAAATTTCGAGCGGACCCGGCGCTGCGCGCCGGGTGAATGGGTAAATCACTCAATGACCAAGAATCTGCGGACGGCACGCGCCCGACCGTGGTAGTCCTTGTGGACGCTGGTCTGGAGGCCAACGCCGAAGAACTGATGCCAGGCGCTGTCCGGCGAGTGCTGGGTGCTCGACCAGTGCCACGTATCAGCAAAAGCCTCGGCGACCGAGTCACGGAACACTGCCGCGTCTGTCTGCTGCGGGTGTGCGCCGGTGTAGGGGTATCCGGCGGGCACGCTGCTCGGGTTGTCGCCGTCGCGGAACGATGCGCTGTTCTCCTCGGTCGTCGGCTTCAGGTTTCGATACAGCAGCTCCAACTCGTCGCGGCTGGGCAGGTACCAGTCGGCGAACCCGTTGATCTGCAGGCTCAGTGCCCAGGCGGCGATCTCGCTGCCGGCGTCGCGCATGGCCAAGGTGTTGGCCATGCCGTCGTGGCAGCTGGTAGCGCCCGGCACGTCGGTGAGCGAGTTCAGCCAGCAGCCGGTGGTTTCTCCACCGTCCTTCGGTGCCACGATGAGGGCATAGACGGCATCGCCGGAGCGGATGCGGCCGGAGTAGAAGCCGCCTTCAAAGGGGCTGCCGATCACGGCGGGCAGGGTGTTACTCGGTGCGTTCACTGGTCTTCCTTTCGGTGGAGTTGGGCCGAGGCCCGTGGATGGCAGGGTCGAGCGCTGGGGCGTTCTGCCGGCCGTAGTTGGTAGTGATGACCTGGTGCAAGGCGTGGTAGCGGTTGCGCGCGTCCTGCAGGCACTAGGCCCGCAGGGGTTTAGTTTACAAATGAAGCTTGGTCCAAATTAGAAGGGGATGTCGTCATCGGGGTGGCCGCCTGCGCTCGCGCCCGAGCGGGACGGGGCGGCGGGCGCCTGGCGTGCCGTGTCGCCGCCGGCGGGGCGGCTGCCGAGCATCTGCATCTGCTCGGCGCGGATCTCGGTGGTGTAGCGGTCGATGCCTTCCTTGTCCTGCCATTTGCGGGTTCGCAGGCTGCCCTCGACGTACACCGGCGAGCCCTTCTTCAGGTACTGGCCGGCGATCTCGGCCAGGCGGCCGTAGAAGCTGACGCGGTGCCACTCGGTGAGCTCTTTCTTCTCGCCGGTCTGCTTGTCCTTCCAGTTTTCGGTGGTGGCCACGGTGATGTTGCAGATGGCGTCGCCGTTGGGGGCGTAGCGCGTCTCGGGATCGCGGCCGAGGTTGCCGACGAGGATCACTTTGTTGACGCTGGCCATCAGGCACCGCCTTCTGGTATCTCGACCAGGTGAAGCTGGTCATACCGCAGCCGAAAGCCGGATGCGTTGCGGTGGCCGCCACCGCCGTAGTGCGCGGCGATCGCGCCCACGTCCGGGCCGGTTTCGGTCGATCGCAGACTGAAGCACCGGCCGTCGGGCGTGTCGAAGTAGCAGGCGCCGAAGGCGTTGCCTCGGGCGATCAGAGCCTGCCCGGCGTCGCTCGACATCGTGTAGGGGAGGTTGGCCGATTCCACCAGGTAGCCGCCGATGAACATGCGGCGCGTGACCACGCCGAGCAGCTCGGCAATGTCCTTGTGGTGCTTGCGCTCGAGCGCGCGACCCTCGGCCGCCAGCACGGCCGGATCGGTGGCCATGAGCTGGTCCCACACCGCGAAGTCATATGCGTGGCTGAACACGTTCGCTTGAATCTCGCGGGTGTCGGGCAGTGCGAAGCGCCACAGATCGCGGTCTTCGACGTGCAGCAGTAGCTTGGGCGGTGCTTCGAACGGAAAGAAGTGATCCCAGGCGATGCGGGCGCCGGACCGCTCCATGTCGAATACGGTGAGGGCGCCCTGCAGGCCTTCGAGGTCTTCGCGGGCGGTCTTGTGATGGTCGAGGACGGTGATGTTGCGCGCCTGGCTCACCATCTGTTCGAGCACCGCGCGCGGGTAGCTGAAATCGACGATGAATACATCGCGGCCGCGCACGTCGGGCGGCGCCTTGCCGTAGGTGCCGGCGTGGAACTCGATGCCGTCACCGAGTGCGCGGCGTACGCACCAGGCAGCCGTGAAGCCGTCAGCACAGTTACCGTGGTAGATGCAGATTGCGCTCATGCCGCCGCTCCTTCTTCGCACGCCGCTTGGCCGCTGAGCATGTCGATCGTGCGCGTGCAGCGCTCGATCGCGCCTTCGCCTGCGTCGTCAGTCGCGGGGGTGTTTCCTTCCTCCTGCCGGGCTTGCCCGGCAGCTGCTTTTGTCTTTCCCTGGGGTTTCTTCGCCGCGCCAGCGGCCTGTTCATTGGGTTCGTCAGCGCCTGCGCGCACAGCGGGTTTCGCTTCGGCGGCGGACATCGGAAAAGGCCACGCGCGGGCTTCGGCGGGCTTCGCGGCAGCGGCCGCTTGCGTAGCGGGGGCGGTGAGCTTGGCCTTGCGCTTCGGCGCCGGCTTAGGCTCGTTCGCACGCGCAGCGGGTTCGGGGTCAGGGGCCTTTTCGGCGGTTTCTCCCGCCACCTTTCGGGCGGTGCCCTTCTTCGTGCCCTTGGCTTTCTCGCGCGCGGCGGCCTTCAGGTCTTTCTTCAGCGCGTCGGCATCGACGCCCCAGCGCACGGCGAGCTCGGCGAGCACGGGCGGGGTTTCGGCGTAGCCGGTGGAGTAGCCCGCAACGTGCAGGTGGCCACCGACGCAGCAGTCGATCATGAGCAGCATGAGGTCGGCGTCGCTCATCGATGCGATGCGCTCGCCCAGCACGCGGTGGCGCTCGTGACCGTCGCCGATCTCTTCGCGCGGGATCCAGTTCTGCGTGATGCGGTGGCAGGCGTCGAAGCCGGTGCCCCAGTAGGTCTGGCGCGCGATGGTGCGCAGGTGCCATGAGTCGAGCGGGTTGCCGGCGCCCAGATGCGCGACGATTTCCTGCCGCACTTCGGCATAGAGCCGCTGGCGGAACTCGGCGGCTTCCTTGCGCTTCTTCTCTTCGGCGCGGGCGGCGTCGTCGGCCTTGCTCAGGCTGTTGTCGCCGGTCTGCTTGAGCGCCTTCTTGAGGTCGGCTTCCTTTACCACCGCGACGACGGTCTGTGTGGCCTGATGCACGACGTGGATGGGCTCGATGCCGGCCTGCTTTGCCAGCTGGCCATAGGTGGGCGCCTTGCCGTCTTCGTCGCGGGCGCGCCAGTCCTGCTGGTCAAGCCTGACGTAGCCGTCGGTCGGGTGGTCGTGGTAGTCGCTGGGCAGAATCTGTTTGGCTTCGGCGCCGGTGACGACGGTCTTGCCCTTCTCTTCCAGCTTGCGCTGGGTGGCGCGCATGTTGGCGACCTTCTTGTCGCGGTAGCAGTGCGGGTCCGTGCAGACGTCTGCACTTGCGACGTCCGTGAAGAGGTCGGCGAGGTTGCCAGTGCGCTTGGGGCAGTCGGTGCAGCTGCCGGCGTCGGTGAGGCTGGCGTCCTTGCGGTCAAAGGGGGCC
This sequence comes from Methyloversatilis sp. S146-33, assembly GCF_059552495.1. The sequence goes on along the minus strand of NZ_JCANOT010000023.1, from coordinate 170,485 downwards.
TTGCGCAGATCCAGCATGTACTGCTCGTGGATGTGCTGTTGCGCCTGGCGGTGGCTCATCTGGCGCTTGGTGATCTCTTCGGCCGCCTGCTTCTGCAGCGGCGACACCGGGATGCGGGCGATGAGCAGCGCGATGGACGCCGAAAGCCCTGCTTCGTCGATGATCTTGCGCGCGCGGAAGTCGAGGTCGCACAGCTTGAGCCGGGCGTAGATGTAGGCCTTGCTCTTGTTGATGCGCGCGGCGAGCTCGTCGGCGGTGTAGCCGTGGCTGGTCATCATGAGGCGGTAGCCGTCGGCCTCTTCGAACTCGGTGAGGTCGCGGCGCTGCAGGTTTTCGATGATCTGCAGCTCGAGCACTTCGCGATCGGTGAGGTGCTTGACCAGCCCGGGTATGAGGTCGAGCCCGGCACGCAGCGCGGCCCGATACCGGCGCTCGCCGGCCACCACCTCGTACAGCGGGATGCCGCCGGTGAAGTCGGCCGATATGGGCTGATTGGCGGGCCACGGCCGCACCAGGATCGGTTGCATCACGCCGTGCAGGCGCACGCTTTCAGCCAGCTCTTCGAGCGCGGCTTCGTCGAAATGCTTGCGCGGGTTGGTGGGCGAGGCGTGCAGCGTGCGCACGCCCAGCGCCTGGGTGATGCAGGCGCGGTACTCGGGCGACTTGGTGTCGTAGTCGAGGGGTTTGGAGAGGTCGGTGATCAATTCAGGGCTCCTGCGGGTCAGTCCATTCGACGCCGCGACGCGCGGTGCCGGCGGGGATGAGGGCGAACACGTCGGCCCGGGCGGCGCCGGCGCGCACGGCCTTGAGGGCGGTGGCGCGGGCGGTGGCGTCTGACGTGAAGCGGCGGGGTTTGCGCTTGGGCGCGGTGATGAGGTAGCCGGCCGGCGCGGTAGTGGGTGCGTGCCGTGCGGTCTCTGCGGTGCGAAGCTGGGCCCGCAGGCCCACGTTTTCGGCGTGCAGCTTGCTGAGCTGTTCCTGCAGTTCTTCTATGCGGGTTTGCAGGGCTTGGGTGGGCGAGATCACGGCCTTGGGCAGGATCGATTCCGCCGCGAGCGCAGTGGCGGGCTCGGCCGTGACCGCCGGCGCCGGGGCCGTGGTCGGCTCGGGCGCATCAGCCAGATCTGCGGCGCCGGTCTTCAGCTTCGCCTTGCCTTCGGCCGTGAGGTGATAGCCGGGCTGGTGGGTGACGTCGTCGCGCTTCTTGGCGACGAGGTTTGTGTTCACGTACAGGTTGTTGCGCACGCGGTTGAGGTCCTGCTTCAACTCGTCGGCCAGCTCCTGGGCGGTGATGCCGGGGTTCTTGCTGATCGAGGTCAGCAGGTCGTTGATGAGCGACATGGTGGCCCTCAGTGGAAGTTGCAGGCCTTGCACACCATCGAGTGCAGGCCGGTGACGGAGGTGCGCCTGCCGACGTAGGTGGGCGGGGTGGTCTTGCGATAGAGCAGGTAGGTGGTGGTGCCGGCCTTGTCGCTCTTCTCGCTGATGAAGCAGCCGTGGTCCTGCGCGATCTGGCGAGCTTCTTTCAGCATCTGGCGGGGGTCACGGGTGCTCGGCATGGCTGGTGCCCTCCGCGGTTGATTCCGAGGGCCGTGCCCATCCGCTGACGGTGCCGGTGTGGTCGAACGTCAGGCGCAGATCGGTGATGCCCATCTTGCCGCGCGGAAAAAAGCCACACTTGTCGCAAGTCGGCACGCCGCGATTGCCGCAGCCGCGGATAAGGGTGATGGCGCCAAGGCACTTTGGGCAGCGACGTTTCGCCGGCCTGAGCGCCATGAGCTGGTTGCCAATGGTGTGCGGGTTAGAAGTGCTCGGCATGGGCGTTTTCCTCCGGGCGGGTGGTGGCGATGCGCATGCCCTTCAGCGCCTGCTCGAAGCAGTGCAGGCCGGTGCTGAAGATGAGGTCGCACAGGGCGTCGTCATCGGCGTGCGGGTGGGTTTCGCGGTGCTCGGCCATGGCCGCTTCGAGGCGCGCGGCGGTGGCGGGGTCGAGCATCACGGTGACCGGGGTGCGGTTGTCCGGCTCGAACAGGAAGGGGTTGTCTGCGGCGCTCATTGCTCGGCGCTCCGCAGCGGCTTGCCGGCGGCGGGCTTGTCGTCACGGGCGCGCAGGTCGTGCGGCCACGCGGCGGTGCTGGGTGTGCGGCCGTGTTCGCGCAGCACTGTGTAGGCGCGGGCGAGCGATACGGTGCTGTGCATGCTCATGCTGCTGTCGCGCGGGGTGCCGCGCAGCACGGCATGCCGCCACATGAGCACGCGGTGGTCAGCGAACAGCGCCTGCAGCGCGTCGAGCACGACGGCGAGTGAGGGCGGCGCTTCGGGCGGTGCCTTGGGTGGCACCTGGCCCCGGTGCGGGCGCTCGGTGGCGTGCAGTTGGGCAACGACGTGGTCGATCTTGTCGTAATGCGCGGCCACGGCGATCAGCCAGCCGACGACGGCGCCGACGACGGCGACGATGCACAGCTGGAAGAGGTTGACGGGCAGCGTGTCGAACAGGATGGCTTCCATGGGTCACATCTCCAGGCGGGTGAGGTGGTCGAGGTGCTCGATGTCGGCGCTGCACTCGCTGCGCTCGGCTTCAAGGGCGGTTTGCAGGCGCTCGTTCTCGGCGATGACGGCGTCGGCGTAGTCGAGCCGGCCGACAATGAGCAGGCCGCAGAGGATGACGAGCAGGTAGAACGCGAGCTCGCGGCGGGTGAGGGTGTCGCGGGGGGTCATGCGTGGCGCTCCATCAGCGGGCGCAGTGCTTTACAGCCTTCGGGCTGTTGCAGCGCAGCCGTGAGGTTCCACAGGGTTTTGATGGGCCGATCACCTTCGATCCGGATGCGCAGCACCGGTGCCGCATCGTCAGTCGGCGCAAACTCGGTGTCGGAGCAGAAGTCGCCGTTCACGCACACCAGGACGCGCCGGCCTTCGTAGAGGTCCATCTCAACGTCGCGAGCTTCCGGTTCATCGTCGTAGATTTCCGTGCAGCCGAACGCCTTTGCGATGAACGGTGCGGCCGTCGTCTTGCCGCAGCCCTGCGGGCCTTCAAGGATGACCAGCAGCGCGCTCATGCCGTCACCTCGCTCGCCGTCACGATGCCCACCTGCCCGTCGCGGGTTACGCCGATGGGCAGGTTGTGGCAGGCGGCTGCGTCGATGGCCACCTGGTGCCACATTTCGGCGGCCATCTCGGCGTTGCCCAGGTCGCGCTGCAGGCGTTCAACCTGCGCTTCGAGTTCTTCGATGCGCGCCGCCTGCTCGGCGCTGTGCTGGCGCAGGTGAGTGAGCGTGTCGCGCTCGAGGCGGCGATACAGCCGGCTCAGGCCGATGTCGCGCTTCGGGGTGGGTGCTGCTTCGGGCATGGTGGCCTCCGGGTAGCTAGTAGCTGATGTGTCAAAGGTAGCTAGTAGCTTCTCGGAAGTCAATAGCTACTAGCTTCCGATCAGCCGAAAGGATGATTTGGTGCCGCGGGGGTATCGGAGATGCTGCGGTTTTGGCCGGGAGGGGTTATGCGGGTAGCTTTGCTGCTGGTGGCGCTGCTGGCGACGGGGTGCGCTTACAAGGTGACGCCGATGTCGGCTCGGGCGGTGAATGTGTATTCGTCGCACGATGAAAAGGTGCCGGGCCGGTATGGCCTGGTGATCGATCCGAGCGTGCTGGAGGTGCACCGTGTGGTGACGCCGATGTCGCACGTGTGCTCGGCGCACAGCTACCCGGTGCAGATGGATGACGTGCTCGCGCAGTCGGTGCGCCACACGATGGAGATGGTTTTCGAGGAGGTGACCGATCTGCAGGTCGCGCCGCTGTCGGCCAACTATGGCGAGACGGGCATGGCGGGTTACGCGGTGGTGAAGCTCGACGAGTTCAGGCCGCGTGTGACGTGCTCGCCGGGGTTCTGGTCGGTGACGTGTTCGGCCACGACTGAGGTGATCTTCGCGGTGTCGGTGCGCGGCCCTGGCGGGCTGCTGCTCTCGACGTCGGCCGGCGGTTCGAAGACGGTAGACGGCAGCGGTGGTCAGTACTGCGACGGTGCCGCCGTGGTGCTCTCGGAGTCGATCGAGAAGGCAACGCGGGATGCGTTGGAGCGCCTGGCTGAGCGCGTGTCGAGCTCGAACAAGTTAAGGCCGCCCAGGGCGGCCGCGCACTAGTTCTTCGGCAGCAGGAAGCTGGCGGGGGTGTTGCCGATGCGAACACATCGGACGCGCCCGTCGGTGTAGGACACCAGGGCGAGGATTCCCTCGACTCGGCCCTTCAGAACTTCATCGTGAAGCTGCCGCGACTGCAGCGCCATCGTCTGGTCGATGCCCGAGTCGAGCGTGGTGCACACCTTCAGCATGGTCTTCCTCTCATGTGAGCCCTTGGGGGAAGACAGTTTGCACGGCAGTGCGGCGACGCATTCATCATCCGTTTGGATGATGTCCGACTACTCGGATGGGTTCTTTCCAGACGTGATGGCGGCGGCCGTCGCGGCGAAGTCGATCAGCGCGAGGATGTTTTCGCGCACGGGCTTCGGCAGGGTGTCCCACACGCGAGCGATGCGCATGGCTTCGTCACTGATCGAGGAGGGGGCCATCTCAGGCGGGAGCGCTTCGTTCAACGGCTGGTCCATCCAGCCGGGTGGTTTGTTCATGCCGGACTCCAGGCGCCTCGCAACGTCGTGTCCGATCGACCGCGCGTTGCGGTCGCCGGGGCTGCGAAACCCACTCAAGATCTGGCGCAGATACTTTTCGCTGACGTTGCACCGCTCGGATAGAGCGGGAATGCCAGTCGCTTCCGCGATGAGTTGTTCAAGTCTTTTCTTGCGGACGGCACGGATATCCATGCCGAAACGGTAGCGGATAGCTACCGCAGCCAAAACCCGCGAATCGCTACTGCGCGGGAGCGATTCGCTACTTCTTCCCTGCTGTGGCCTGCTTCGGAGCGTCAGCCGGCGGGATCAAGCCGGCGGCTGAATAGCTGAATTCGATCATTCCAAACAGATTTTGCCTGACGTCTTCAGGTAATGCATCCCACATATGTGCAACGCGCAGGGCTTCGGCGCTGAGGCGTGGCGGCACGTTGTAGGCCTTGGTAGCTTCCGCAGCCATGCTGGCAGGGGCTTCCGTCCGATGGTCTTCGTCCATCCACCCGGCGGGCTTGTTGCATTTGATTTCAAGTTTCTCGGCGAGGGCGTCACCGACGCTGCGGGCGGAGTTGCGTTGCACCACGCGGTTCATGATCTGCCACAGGTACTTTTCCGAGGTTTGCGCGAGGCGCGCGACCTCGGCCAGCGATCCGAATTCCTCGATCAGCAGGCCCAGATTGGCGTGGCGGATTTCTTTTCGGCGGGCGGCGGGGGTCATGTCCGAACGATAGCTATTAGCTAGAGCGAGCGAAACCAGCTACTAGCTATTGCCAATACGGAAGCTACTAGCTACCATGAATCGCATCAGCAACTCCTGATCCGAAAATGAACCTCGCAGACCTCTACAAGGCCGAGGGCAAACAAGGCCTCGAATCGCTGGCGAAGGTGGCCGAGTGCAGCCCCGCGTACCTGTACCAGTGCGCGACGTTTCGCAAGACGCCCGCGCCGCGTTTCGCCCTGAAGCTGATCGCGCTCGAGCCGCGCCTGTCGCTGAATGACCTGTATGCGCACCTGCAGAGCCAGCCCGAGGAGCGTGCGGCGTGAGCGAGTGGCATGAGACGCCGGCGATGCTGCTGGCGCGGTCAGAGTTCAAGCGCTCGCTGGCACTGCCGTGTCTTGGCGGGTGGTTCGCCGATACGTCGGTTGATCTCAGTGCGTGCCCGGCGACCCTTTCAAGGGAAGCTGAGTTTGCGCGGCGAGTTCTGCTTCCAGCCCGCGCATCGTGTGCGCCGCCATCCGGATCGCCGTCGGTTCGAAGAGCTTCGACGCTTGCGCAATTTTCAGTCGGGTCCGCAGGGCTTCTATCAGCGGCGCCAGCTCGACTGACTCGGCCATCGCTCCTGTCACGAGTGATAGCGCGTCTGCGTAGGTTTGGGCCATGTCGTTCATGAGCGCCTGGATGAAGGGCGACTCCATGAGTTGCCGATCGAAGTCGCTGGGGTTCTGCGGATCGAACGGCTTGCGGCTGTCCGTCATGGTGCGCTCCGGTGGTGATGATGATGGTCTGGAATCCTGATTCTATCCGCATGGGGCGCGCCTCCCTTTTCGTCTCCTCCTCACCGCCTGGAACCGGACAGCAGGCGGCGGGTTTCCGACCGGCCTGGCCGGTCGGATTTTCTTTGCCTTCAGTCTCGCGCAGCGGCGCGGGGCTTTCCACGGGACAGTGACCGAGGTTTCCCAGATGACTCCTGAACAAGCCTTCTACAACGTCGTTTCCGACTACGCGCCGGGCGCGAAGGCCTTGGCCGACGCGATGGGCCGGCGCTACAAGGCGCTGCTTAACAAGGCCAACCCGAACGAGCAGGCGCACGAGCCGACGCTGTCGGACGTGCGCAAGGTGACGACGCTGACGGGCGATCTGCGGGTGATCGAGGCGCTGGCGGCGGAGCAGGGTGCGGTGGTGGTGCGCCTGCCCGAAGTGCCGGACTGCTCGCGGCAAGACCTGCTGCAGCACGTGCTGACCTGCAACAAGGAATTCGCGGATGTCTTCGCGGAGCTGCAGGAGGACATGCGCGACGGCAAGCTGCGGGCGCATGAGTTCGAGCGGCTGCAGGTGCAGGTGAACGAGAGCATCGCCGCGCACCTGGAGCTGCTGGAGCAGGCGCGCGGCATGGTGGTCGAGCGTGGCCGCGTGGTGGGCCTTCGCGGGGTGCCGCGTGGCTGACCTTTACGACCAGGCGACCGAGCGCGAGGAGCACGACCGCGAGCTGGCGATCGCCGCGGCGCGCCGGCCGGTGCCGACCCTGCCCGATGCGACGGGCGGATGCCTGAACTGCGGTGACGACATCGCGGAAGCTGATGCAGCCGGTGAGGCGATTGCCGACCGCTGGTGCTGCATCGAGTGCCAGGAAGACTGGACAGCACGGCGCGCGCGGAAGGGCTCATGAGCGCGGCGATCGAGTGGGACAACATTCCGCCCGCCCTGGCGGAGCGGCGGCAGTGGCTGCTGTGGCGATTCGAAGAGAAGCCGGGCGACAAGAAGCCGCGCAAGGTGCCGTATTACGCGAACGGAAAGCGGCGGACCGGCAAGCAGGGTGACGAGGCGGACCGCGCGCAGCTGGTGCAGCTGGATGACGTGGTCAGCGCACTCTTGACTGCGCCGGATCGCTGGGCGGGCATCGGCTTCGCCTTCCTGCCGCGCGACGGGTTGATCGGCATCGACCTGGACAAGGTGATTGACCCCGAGACGGGCGAGATGCAGGACCGCGCGCTGGCCATCGTGCAGGCGTGTGCGTCGTTCACTGAGTACTCGCCGTCAGGCACCGGCCTGCACATCTATGTGCTTGGCGAGACGCAGAGCGCGAAGAGCAACGACATCGGCGTCGAGGTCTTCTGCGGCCGCCAGTTCTTTACAGTGACCGGCCGGCGACTGAGCGACACGCCGCCCGACGCGCAGCCGATATCGCCGGAGGTGCTCGGCCGCCTGCACGCGACCATTGCCCAGGCGAAGGCGAAGCCTGAGCGCGCAGCGGCACCCGCGCGCGCGCGGGCCGCCACACCGGCGCCGGCGGGCAGCGGGTACGCGGACCGTGCGCGCATCGAGAGCGCGCTGGCGTACGTGGATGCGGACATCGGCTACAACGACTGGCTGGCCATCGGCATGGCGCTGTATGACGCGCTGGGCGAGCAGGCCGGCTTCTCGGTGTGGGACTACTGGAGCAGCAAGGGCGGCAAGTATCAAGGCGCTGACTCGCTGATCCCGCACTGGCGATCGTTCGGCGGGCGGGCGCCCGGTGGTGATGGCGTGATCTTCCGCCTGGCGATGCTGGGCGGCTGGCAACCGCCGCGCAAGCAGCGCCCGATGGCTGAGCCACCGCCGACACCGGCGGTGGATGAATCGGCCGGGACGGCGCCTGACCCCGAACCCGCTGCGCAGGCCGCAGGTGGGGGAGGTGGTGAGGATGGCCCGCCGCCCGACATCGAGGTGCCCGACAGCCCGAAGCCGTGGGCTGACCGTCTGTTTTTCCGCGGCCGGTTCCTCATGGACTGCCGGGAGAACGTGTATCTGTTCCTGAACCACCACCCTCAACTGGCGGGCATGCTGGCGGCGGATACGTTCGCGCGGAAGATCCGCATCATGCGGCCGCCGCCGTGGCACTCGGGGCCGTTCGTGCCCGGCGAGGAGTGGCGCGAGGATCACAACTACCGGCTGGGCATGTGGCTGGGCGAGACGCAGTCGCTCGTCATCCGCAGTGTGGATACGCTGGCCCTCGCCGCAGGCTGGGTCGCGCGCGAAGCGCCTTTCAACCCGGTGCAGGATTTCGTCCAGGCGGTGGAATGGGACAGGCAAGAACGTCTGCCGAGCTTCCTGACCGACTACCTCGGCGTGGCGCCGTCGACGTACGCAACGCTGTCGGGCACGTACTTCTGGGTCTCGCTGATCGCCCGGATCATGCAGCCGGGTGCCGTGGTGCGCTCGATGCCGATCCTTGAAGGGCCGCAGTTTCAGGGCAAGTCGACGGTGGTGCGCATCATCGGTGGCCAGTGGTACAGCGACACGCCGCTCGATCTGAACAGCAAGGACGTCTATCAGAACATCCAGGGCGTGCTGGTCTATGAGATCGCCGAGCTGGACGCCTTCAACAAGGCGGAGAGCACGCGCATCAAGGCCTTCATCTCGTCGCTCAAGGACCGTTTCCGGGCGCCCTATGACCGCGAGCCGGCAGACCACCTGCGGCAAACAATCTTCATGGGCACGACGAATCAGGACGAGTACTTCAAGGACAGCACCGGCAACACGCGGTACTGGCCATGGCGCACTCAGGTGGTCGGCCCGATCGACCTGGAAGCCCTGGCGCGTGACCGCGAGCAGCTCTTCGCTGAGGCCTTCTGGCGCTGGCAGCAGGGTGAGCGATGGCACCCGACACGTGAGGAGCAGGAACAGCACTTCGAGCCGCAGCAGCGTGAGCGGGAGATCGATGACCCGTGGGAGGCGCAGCTTGAGCAGTGGCTGCGTAAAGAGACACGCGAGCGGGTCACGGTGCTCGACGTGCTGCTCGACTGCCTGAAGGTCGAGCCGTCGAAGATCGACAACACGCGGCAGATGCCGACGCGCATCGGCATGGCCATGAAGCGGCTGGGATGGGAGAGGAAGCGAGAGAGCGCAGGCGCGCGTGAGCGGTACTGGGTGAGGCCTGATTCATGGAAAGCGGGCGCGAAGGCGCAGAAGCCGGCCCGCGACCCATGGGAGGAGACCGACGATGTACCTCTGTGACGTCCAACCTCGTCCAACCTTGGCGAGAAGGTTGGACGGCGCAAACGGCTTGCCGTCGCCATCCGTCCAACCTCCCAACCTCGGCCAACCTTGCCGCCCGCACGAGGGCGCGCAGGGGCGAGCGGGCGCGTACACACGCGTGCACGCGCGCAGCTACGTTGTCCTACGTTGGGAGGTTGGACAGAACAAGGATTGGCGCGGGTTTCAGCCGTCCAACCTTTCGTCCAACCTGCTTCGGGAGGTTGGACATGCAGCCCATTGACCTCATCCGGCGCGACATGCCGGACGCGATCCGGCAGCTGCAGGCCGTGCATGACTGGACCGACCGCGACGTCACGGATCTGCGCGAGGCAGTGCGCCGCGCCGTGATCGAGCGCGACTTCCTGCCTCAGTGGGCCGCATGGCTCGGCGAGCTGGCCGAGCATGCCCGGCAGCGGACCGCTTATGTCCGGGCGATGGAAGTCGAGATGGCAGCCATGGCGCGCGAGGCGAACGCTCGCCAGCAGCCGTGGCTGAGGGTGGCGTGATGAGCGCAGCGGTGCACCGAATCGGTGCGGGCACGCCGGTCGCCGGTGGCGTGCACCAAGGCGGTGCGGTTCGGGGTCTCAGGGTCAGCGGGTCCTTCCCGGTGAATCTGAGATACGGTGAAGAAGACCGCGTTTTCTCGCTAGTTGTGGCGGTTTCATGGGGTTGGTTGGTCTGATGAGCGACGGGTACATCAGCGGGCAGCAGCAGCTGGCACTGGCGCACGGGGTGTCAGACGTCACCATCCAGGCGTGGGAGGGCGAGGGCATGCCGGTGCTGGAGCGCGGCGGCCAGGGCCGGCCGAACCGGTACCGGCTGGCGGACACGATCCAGTGGCGCGTCGACCGCGAGGTGAAGCGCGTGCGCGAAGAGTCGCCGCGCGACCAGCTGGACCGATTGAAGGCGCAGCAGGTTGCCATGGCCATCGCGAAAGAGCAGAAGCTGCTGGTGTTGGCGGGCGAGGTAGAGACCGCCCTGGCCGCCCGGATCGTCGCTACGCGCGAACTCCTGCTGCGCGGCCGCACGTGGGTAGAGCACGATGCTGAGCAGGATCCGGTGCGCCGGAAGGCGCTGCGCGGCGAGATCATCGAGGCAGCGCTGCGGCGTGTAGCGGCTGCGCGTGTCGATGAGGTGGCTGAAGACGACGAGGATGACGAAACAAGCGGGGACGAGGATGCAGCCGGCGCCTGACTTCCTCGCGGGCTTCCTCGACCTCGATCAGGCCGCGGCTGCGCTCGAGCAGATGCTGGCGCGCGCCTGGGCGAAGTGGGCGCCGCCGGATCCGCTGTCGATCGCGGAGTGGGCCGAGACAGAGCGCGAGCTGAGCCCGGAAGAAAGCGCGATTCCGGGGCCGTACTCGATCGACAACACGCCCATGCTGCGCGGCATCTTCGCCGCATGCGATGACCCGGCCGTGCGCAAGGTCGTCACCCAGAAGCCAGCGCAGATCGGCTATACGGCGGGCGTCGTCTGCAGCGTGATGGGTTACCACGCGGCGCATCGGCCGAGCGTACAGGTGGCCGTGTTCCCGCGTGCCCAGTCTGCCCGCGACTTCGCAGACGAAAAGTTCGACCCGATGGTGCGCGCCACGCCGGCGCTGTCGTCCTGCATCAGCCTGAAGAGTCGCGCCAAGGGCAACAGCACGCTGCGCAAGCGTTTCGCCGGCGGCCTGATCAAGCTGGTGGGCGGGAATAGCCCGGCCGATGTGAAATCCACCAGCGCGCGCGTGGTAGTCGTCGAAGAGCCTGACGATGCCAGCCAGAACGTGAAGGGGCAGGGCGACGTCCTCAAGCTGGTCGAAGAGCGCGCCAAGACCTACGAAGACCACCTCATCCTGATCGGCGGGACCCCCACGGCCAAGGGCGCCTCGAACATCGAGGCCGAGATCGCGGTGAGCGATGCCCGGGTGCCGATGATCCCCTGTCACGACTGCGGCGAGTCGCACACGCCGCAGTGGGATTACGTGACCATCCCGGATATTCCTGAAGACCAGCCGACGCACGAGGTTTATAGGAGGAAGGATCCGGCGCGCGCCTTCTACAGCTGCCCGCACTGCGGCTCGGTCTGGACCGACGAGCAGCGCGAGGCGAACATCCTCGCCGCATCACGGCGGCCTGATTACGGTTGGGTGGCCACACGGCCATTTAACGGCATCGCCGGATTCCATGAGCTGGGGGAGTTGTGCAGCACCTTCATAGGCTCGCGGGTGCCGGTGCTGGCGCGCAAGTACCTTGAAGCGTTCGCCAAGCTCGAAGCTGGCGATCCAAGCGAGATGATCGTCTTCTGGAATCAGTCGCTGGGCCGCTGCTGGGAATACAAGGGCGAGCTGCCGGAAGACCAGGAGCTTATCGACCGCGCCGAGGACTACCCGGAGTGGGTCGTGCCCGTCGGCGGCATTGAGCTGCTGCTGCTTGTCGACGTGCAGCACGACCGCCTGGCGGTCAGCATGTGGGCCGTCGGCCGCGGCGAGGAAATGTGGCTTGTGCATTGGGGTGAGTACTACGGCACCACCATCATCCCGCTCGCCGGCGCCTGGCTGGAGCTCGAGCAGCTCATGCAGCGCCGATACCAGCACGCGCTGGGCGTGTGGGTCACCGTGCGCGCCGTGGGCATCGACTGTTCCGACGGCCAGACCTCAGACGCCGGCTACGCCTTCGTGCGCCGGCACCACCAGGCCGGCGTGCGTCCGGTGCTCGCGCTCAAGGGCGCCAGCGACGACGAAGGCCGGGTCGAGATCTGGACGCCGCCGCGCCTGGTGGATCCCAACAAGCGCGCCACCAAGGCCAGCAAGGCCGGCGTCGCCATCAACATCGTCGGTACCGCCAAGGCCAAAGACCTCATCCTCGGCTACGCCGCCAGCGCCGGCCGCATCCGCCTCACCGGTAACGGCGCCGGGCGCATGCACTGGTACAAGGGCGTCCGGCCCGACTGGTACGCGCAGATGCTGTCGCACATCAAGATTCCGGGCCGCTCGGGGCGCCGCGTCTGGAAGAAGCGCACCGACCGGCACGATGAGGCGCTCGATACCTGCATCTATGCCGTCTACCTCAGCCGCTACCTGCGCCTGCACCTGCGCAAGCCCGTGCAGTGGGACGTGGCCGAGCTGATGCTGCGCCAGTCCTCGCTCATCGACGACGCACCCGCCACGCCCGCCGCGCCGCCTGCGCTGCTCGAGGCTGTCGTAGCGGTCACGGCGCGCGAGCCTGCGCCCGCCGCCCCTGCGCCCGTCGAGCCGCCTGCAGCCGAGCCTGCCCAAGCGCCTGCAGCGGCGGCTGAGCCCGCAGAGCCGCTCGACATCATGGCCCTGATCGACGCGCACCGCCTGGGCCGCGGCAAGCCTGCCAAGCAGCGCACGCCGCTCGAAACCATGCTCGCCGCGCGGAGGGCGCGTTGAGCGACATCGTCACCGACATGCGCGAGATCCTGCGCCGCCTCGGCGTCTCCGACGACGTGGCCGCCCTCTGCGAAGCCGAGCTGCGCGCGAAGCACGGCGGCGATGAGGTCTATGTCAGCCGGAAGAAAAAGGGGCGACTCGTCGAGGCGCTGGAGCGTGAGCCGCAGGCCGATCTGTCCGATCTGGCACGGCGGCTCGGGGTGTCAGAGCGGCGGCTGCGGCAGATCAGGCAGCTGACGGGAAAGTGATGTTAGGCTAAACGCGCCGCAATGGCGCAAAGGAAACGCGATGAAAACTACGACTCAACCAAGGCAATTGGGAGCCCTCTCGGTCGGCAGATTCGGCTGCATTTCGCCGCCTGCATTCATTGACTCACCCATGGTGGCGCAGATTTTCGGACGCTCAGTAGAGCAAGCCGCCCAAGCGCTCAGGGCGCTTGGCAAGGCCACAGAACAGTTGAAAGACAAAACCGAGGTGCTGTCGCGAGCGATGCCCATGGAACGACCGTGGTATCAGCGCGGCCGGTGGTAGGTCAGTCCGGTAGCGCCACCCCCGGAAATTTTTCCCCCTGAAAATTTCCGCGCCGCTCATGCACCCTGCCGCGCATGAGCGACTACACCGAGCCTGTCACCCTGCGTGCGGGTGACTCTGTCACCTGGCGCACCGCGCTGCCCCAGCACCTGCCCGAGGCCGGCTGGTCGCTGGCGTACCGGCTGCTGTGGGCGGGCGGTTACGCCGACTGCGTTGTCGATGTCGAGGGCGACGAGTACATCGTCACCCTTGGCGCCACGCAGACGGCCACGGCGCCGGCAGGCAAGGCCCGGCTGATCGGCTGGGTCACGCGCAGCGCCGAGCGGCTCACCGTGCATGACTCGGTGCTGCGCGTGCTGCCCAACCTCGCGGTGGCCACCAGCTACGACAGCCGCAGCCAGTCACAGAAGGCGCTCGAAGACGCCCGCGCCGCGCTCGCCGCCTACACCGCTGACGGTGGCGCCACCGTCGAGAGCTACACCATCGCCGGCCGCAGCATGAAGTTCCGCAGCGCGGCCGATCTCATCAGCCTGATCGACAAGCTCGAGCGCGACGTCGCCCGCGAGCGCATCGCCGCCGGCATTCTCGCCGGCGGTGCGCCCGGCCGCATCGTGACCCGCAGCCAGTGAGGTAAGCATGGGCTTCCTGCAACGCATCTTCGGCCGCCGGGAATCCGTGCAGACGCGTGCACAGTGGCTTGAGCGCACCGTGCACAACGTCGTGCAGGCCGCCGCCGCGCAGCACGCGCGCAGCGGCGCCTTCGACGCCGCCGAAACCCACCCGTGGTCCGAAGCGTGGGACACCGCCGACATCAACCTGAACGACGCCCTGGCCAGCCGCCTGGGCGTGCTGCGTGGTCGCGCCAAGACGCTCGGCCGCAACAACGAGTGGGCGCGGCGCTACCTCTGGCTCAGCAAGAGCAATCTGCTCGGCCCCGCCGGCATCCAGCTCCGCATGACGCTCGACAAGCGCAACGGCGAGCCGAACGACCGCATCAACAATCTCATCGAAGGCGGGTGGAAGCACTTCGGCAAGCGCGGCCGCTGCGACCTCACCGGCACGCTCACCTGGCGGCAGGTTGAAAAGCTCGCGATGCTCTGCCGCGAGCGCGAGGGCGAGTTCCTCATCCGCCTGGTCAATGGCGGCCCGCACGGCCTGCTGCTGCACGTGCTCAACCCGGCGGTGCTCGATGTCAATCTGCGCGGCGAGTACCAGGGCCGGCGAATCCGCATGGGCGTCGAGATCGACGACGTGGGCGCTCCGGTCGCCTACTGGCTGCTCACCGTGCAGCCAGGTGAAGACCTCTTCAGCGGGGTGCCCGCTGTCGGCCGTCGCCACGTGCGCGTGCCTGCCGCCGAGATCATCCACGGCTTCGACAAGGAAGAGCCGGACCAGCTGCGCGGCTACCCCTCGCTCACGGTCGGCGCCGAGCGCCTGCACCTGCTCAAGGACTTCGAGCGCAGCGCCGCGGTGGCCAGCGCCAACAGCGCCAAGCGCGCCGGCTTCTTCTATACGCCCACCGGCGAAGCGCCCGAGGGCTTTGCAGACCACCTCATCAGCTCGGTGCTCGAGCAGGCCCGCGCCGAAGGCCGCGAGCTCAGCGTCGACGAGCTGCAGGCCCTGCGCGACGCCGCTTCGAAGTTCAATACCCTGGTGCCGGGCCAGTTCGACACCCTGCCGCACGGCGTGCAGTTCCAGAAGTTCGACAGCAACTACCCGAACGTCAATTACAACGAGTACACCAAAGCCTGCGTGCGCGGCTTCAGCGCCGGCCTGGGCATGAGCTACGCCACCCACGGCAACGACCTCGAAGCGGTGAACTACAGCTCGGCCCGCGTCGGCATCGTCGATGAGCGCGAGGTTTACAAGTTCCGCCAGGTAGAGCTGTCCGAAGAGCTGCACGAGCGCGTGGCGCCCGCCTGGCTCGCGCGCGCCATGCTCGCCTACGCACCCTTCCGCTCCCTCGCCTATGACCGGCTGGAGCAATACGCCGACGCCATGTCGTGGCAGCCGCGCCGCTGGGTCGGCATCGACCCGGTCAAGGAAGCCCAGGCCAACGAAATCAACCTGCGCCTGCGCCTCACCAGCCGCCGCCGCATCATCCGCGAGCGCGCCGAAGATCCCGACGAAATCGAGCGCGAGATCGCTGAAGAGGAAGACCGCTACAGCGCGCTCGACGCCGAAAACATGCCGCGCCCCGAAGACGAGGGCGATGACGACGCCGAAGACCAGAGCAACGATCAATCCACCAGCGGGCGGGCTAGCCGCCTGCGTATAGCAGGAGCTTGAACATGCCGCAGATCAGGATGCTTGAGAACGTCTGGCAGGGCAGCACCCTGCTGGCCGCCGGCAGCGACGTGACCGTCACCACCGAGCTGGCCGACCAGCTGGTGGGGGCGGGGAAGGCGATCGACACGACGGGCTACAAGGGCGCGCTAGTCGATCAGACGATGACGGACGATGTGCAGCGGGCAAAGGCTACTGCCGTGGTGGGGGCGGTTGGATACGCGACCGTCGTGCTTTCATCCTCAGAATCCGCCGCGGCCGAAAACCTCGCGCGGCTTCAGGCTGCATACCAATCTGCTGGCGGCAAATTGGTCATCGCTGGCGGCACTGTCTACATTAACGACCGAATGCTAATCGATGATGGCGCGCACGTCGTGACCGCGCCTGGAACCACAATCAAAGCCGCCGCCGGCAGCAACACGCTGCTCATCGGTACAGCACCGCTCGATGAGTCGTGGGCTACCGTCACGGTCACGTGGTCTGCTGGCCGCACAGCGTCTATCGCGTGGCCTGCACACGGTCGGCAGGTTGGCGACGATATCGTGCTCCAGGGCGGTACGCCCGCTGCAACCTGGGACGACATCTATACGGTCGTTGCCGTTTCTGACGCAGGGAATTTGACCATCGAGCTGCCGTTTGTGCCCACGTCAGGCCCGGGCGGCACGGTCACAGCCAAACGGTGTATCCGGGCGCCGTATTTAGACCTGTCGCTCGACTACAACTACGCAGCCAATCCGGGCGCGGCTGATATGGACCGCATGGCGTCGATCCTGGCGTTCGTCAGCCGTGGCGAGATTCGGCTGCGGACACGCGATGTGTTCAAGTACGGCGGCCTGCTGGGCGGTGCAGCCGACACGTTCATGGAGGTCGAGTCGATCGTGCCGGTCAACTCAGACACCATCAAGTTGTACGGCTGCTATCGCAATGTGCGCATACGCGCGGTCGGTCAAGCTGCCGAGGACACGCTGTCGACCCAGGCTTTGGAGCCCGCGGCGTTCGTCGGTTACATGCCGTGCCGTGGTAACGGACGCGGCGCGATCATCGAAGACGCCTACTGCCGGGCGACCACTGCGGGTTCGGGCGCACTCGTCATCTATTCCGATGCCACATACAAGCAGTCTGGTATCAAGATTCGCGGCGGAGAGATTCGTTCCGGTGGGGCGATACCCGCGATTGCTCTAAAGAACGGGGTCGGATTCGCTCCGGCTACCGCGCTGATTACGGATGTCGAGATTGCGCCCTCCGTAATCGGTGCCAGCGGGGCGCCATCGCTCGATGTGATGACGCGCGTTGGAAAGATCGAGTTTTCCCCCGCGGTCATCATCCCGCCTGACGCGGTCACAACGCGCATCGCGCGCATCCCGAACGGCGGAGTGGTCGAGCAGCTGATATTCCGTGGCCGTGTCGATCTAGGCGCATGGCCGGCATCAACCGGATATTTCGCCGAGGTCGCAGGCGGTGGCATCGCGAGGCAGATCGTCTTTGACGAGGCGACGTTTGTCGGCGGCGCCGCGCTGCGGCTCATGCTGATCAACAACCTGGCGTCGGTTAATACCGTGCATTTCCGCAACTGCGTCGCGTCGGGTATTGATCAACTGGTTCGACTGGACGCGACCCCGACGATCACGCCTCGCATTATCATTGACGGAGGCGACTACACGGGTGTGCTCACTGGGGTCAATGCGCGGACGAGCGCGACGGTGACCGTGTGCAACTCGCCGAAGTTCGATGGCATGACCAACGGAGTCCTGCGCGCCGAACTCTCCGGCACGGTGGTCGAGTACATCAACGACGGCTCGCGCATTCTGTCGAGTGGCAGTCTGGACTTCGTCGCCCTTAGCTCCGCGCTGGTGAATTTCAAAGCGCCGAATCTGCCGGTCGACATCGGCGCGACTGGAGTCAACAAGGCGGCCGGCAACGCTGTATTCAACACCGCCGCGCGAGGCACGATCCCCGCAAACCGGCCGGTCGTTTGTGATGGCACGAACTGGCTCAACGCGACGAATTTGTCACAGACCTTCTGACCAACGGATCTCGCCGCGTGCGCTTTTCTTCTCCACGCGCTACCACTTTCCCCGGAAATTTTTCCCCCTAAAAATTTCCGCGCCTCATCTCCACACTGCGCCTCAGTCACTCACTGAGGCGCAGTCATGTCGAGGCTCATCGATCTTTCGCCGAGCGTCACCACCCGCGATTACTTCCAGCCGCAGGCCGATATCTGGTCTGCGGTGACGGACGCCTACGCGCGCGCTGAGCGTGATGAGCGCGCCGCCTTCCTGCGCGCGATCCCGCACGTCGTCAATGCGCTGCCGCTGAACCGTGCGGCCATCGATGTCGAGGCGCGCACGGTGCCGATCGCGTTCTCAAGCGAAGAGCCGTACGCGCGCTGGTGGGGTGTCGAGATCCTCAGTCACGACCCGGGCGCCGTCGATCTCAGCCGCATGAACAACGGCGGCGCCGTGCTGGTCGAGCACACCACGCGCGACCACGTGGGTGTGGTGGTGCAGGGCAGTGCGGTGATCGACAGCGACCGCACCGGCCGCTGCGTGGCCCGCTACGGCAAGAGCACGCGCAGCGAAGAGATCTTCGTCGACGTGCAGGACGGCATCCGCAGCCTCATTTCCGTCGGCTACATGATCGACGAGCTGGTGCTGGTCAAGAGCGACCAGAAAACCGGCATCGACACCTACAAGGCCACGCGCTGGACGCCCTACGAGGTGTCGCACGTGGCCGTGCCCGCCGACCCCACCGTCGGCGTCGGCCGATCCAAGATTTTCGTTTCCGGCTTCAAGCCGGCCACCCCTGCGGCTATTCCACCCGATCGCCGCGCCACCCAGGAGAAGACCATGGATGACGACGACAACGTCGATCAAGGCGGCGGCGCGGCCGTCGCAACCCGTACCCAGCAGGCCGCAGCCCCGGCAACGTCGGTGCAGGCCGTCGGCGACGCCATCACGGCCGAGCGCGCCCGTATGCGCGACATCCGCGCCGTCGGCAAGCAGTGGGGCATGGACGAGCAGGCCGAGCAGGCCATCGACGGCGGCATGACGGTCGACGCCTTCCGCGCCAAGGTCATGTCCGAACTGCAGACCACCGGCCGCGTGCGCGTGGCCGAGTCGCCCGAGATCGGCATGAGCGACCGCGAGATCGAGTCGTTCTCGTTCTGCCGTGCGCTGCTGGCCGCGCAAGACCCGCTCAACGCCCACAAGATCGCGCCGCTCGAATTCGAGGCCTCGCGTGCCGCCCAGGACAAGCGCGGCGAGCGCACCGGCCGCGAAGGCGCGCTCACGCTGCCGGCCGACGTGCTGCTGCGTAGCCTCCGCGTCGATGTGCAGAAGGTCGGCGCCGCCGTGCGCAGCCTGTTCGCCCTGCATGGCCTGCGCGGTCAGAGCATGCACACCGGCGCGCAGATGCGTGACCTGGTGGTCGGCACGGCCACGGCGGGTGGCAACCTGGTCGCCACCGACCTGCTCGGCTCCAGCTTCATCGAGCTCTTCCGCAACGCCGTGCTGTTCGATGAGCTGGGCGTGACCATGCTCACCAATCTGAGCGGCAACATCGCCATTCCGCGGCAGACCGGCGGTGCCACCACCTACTGGGTCGCGGAAAACGGCGCGCCGACCGAAAGCCAGCAATCGGTCGACCAGGTAACCGGCACGCCGAAGACGGTCGGTTGCTTCACCGACTACAGCCGCCGTCTGCTGCTGCAGTCGAGCATCGATGTCGAAATCTTCGTGCGCTCCGACCTCGCGCTGCAGATGGCGCAGGAAGCCTTCCGTGCCGCCATCAACGGCAGTGGCAGCAGCAACGAGCCGACCGGCCTGATGAACATCAGCGGCACCGGTGCGGTGTTGGGCGGCACCAACGGCGCCGCGCCCACCTATGACCACATCGTCGATCTGGAATCGTCGGTGGGCAACGCCAATGCCGACGGTGGCCGCTTGGCCTACCTGACCAACACCAAGGTGCGCGGCAAGCTGCGCAAGACGCAGGAATTCGCCAGCACCAACGGCAAGCCGGTCTGGACCAGCGCGCCCGGCGGTGCGGGTCGCGTGGGCGAGATGCTGGGCTACAACGCCTACACCTCGAACGCCGTGCCTTCCAACCTCACCAAGGGCACCAGCTCCGGCGTGTGCTCGGCGATCGCTTACGGCAACTGGGCCGAGCTGCTCATCTTCATGTGGGGTGGCCTCGATCTGATGTTCGACCCGTTCAGCCTCAGCACCACCGGCGCCAAGCGCCTGGTCGCGCTGCAGGACATGGACGTGAACGTGCGTCACGCCACCTCGTTCGCGGTGATGAAAGACGCCCTCACCACCTGATCTTCCCCCACCTGACACCCGGCGTGCAGACGCATGCACGCCGGCCAGCGGAGACCGACATGCCCAAGATCCTCATCATCGAAAACTGCCTGGTCAATCACGGCGACGACGCCGGTGGCGTCGCGCACGAAGCCGGCGAAACCATCGACGTGAACAAGGACACCGCCATCGAGCTGGCCAAGTACGGCCGCTCGCTGTACCTGAACAAGGCAGACGACCCCTCCAAGACCAAGCAGTACAGCGCCTCGAACGACATGGTCAAGGCGGTTGAAGGCGCCGCCAAGGCCCGCGCCGCGGCAGCCAAGGCCGCTGAGCAAGAGCCCGCCTGAGCGCCATGAACTTCGCCCCGGCCCTCTTCGTGAATGGTCAGTTCGGAACCGCCGTTGTCATCAACGGCGTGGCCGGGCGGGCCATCTTCGACGAGGCCTACGCCGAAGCCTTCGACGTCGCCGGCAGCGCGCCGCGCCTGACCTACCGCATCGCCGACTTCCCGTCGGTCGCCTACGGCCAGACCGTCACCCTCGGCGCCCGTTCATTCAAGACCGCCGCCGCGCCCGAGCCTGATGGCACGGGCATGGCGGTGGTGAGGTTGCACCAGGCATGAGCCACCCCCGCAAACAGATCCGCGCCGCCGTGGTCGCGCTGCTCACTGGTCTGCCGATCACCGGTTCCAACGTGTTCGCGTCGCGCGTGCGGCCGTTTCACGACAGCGAGCTGCCGGCGCTCAACGTGCTCACGACCAGCAGCAATCAGCAGCAGCTCAACCTGGCCGGCTCGGGTGCGTCGCAGGTCGATATCACGCTCGCCGTCGAGATCAGGGTGAAGCTGGCCGACGGCGTGGATGACCAGATCGACGACATCGCCGAAGAGGTCGAGCT
Organism: Methyloversatilis sp. S146-33; assembly: GCF_059552495.1. The sequence goes on along the minus strand of NZ_JCANOT010000023.1, from coordinate 149,728 downwards.
GGCCATGCAGACCGCGCCGGCCTCTACCTGGCTCGGCGGCTTCGTCGAAAGCGTGGCCAGCGAGCCCGAGTTCGACGAAGAAACCAACCTGCCGACCGGTATCTGCCGGCTGGCCTTTTCCATCACCACCTTCGTCTAAGGGAGACGATCATGACGATTTCCACTGGCGCCGGGTCGGTCGTACAGATCGCCACCGTGCTCGGTACCGCAAAGTCCATCAGCGCCATCAGCAACGCCGCCGAGGCGGTAGCCACGTTCGAGGCCAGCCACGGCCTTGGCGTCGGCGAATACGTGCTGATCGCATCCGGCTGGGGCGACCTCGACGGCCGCACCGTGCGTGTCAAGGCGGTCGCCACCAACGATGTCACCCTCGAAGGCGTCGACACCAGCGACACCTCACGCTTCCCGCCGGGCTCGGGCGTAGGCACCGGCCGCGAAATCACCACCTGGACGGAGATCGCCCAGGTCAAGGCGGACAGCTTCCAGACCTCGGGCGGCGAGCAGCAGTTTGCTGACGCCTCGCCGCTGGCCTCGTTCAACGACCGCCAGCTCCCCACCACGCGCACGCCGTACAACATCGGCTTCAGCGTGATGGATGTGTCCGCCGGCTTCAACGCCGCGCGGGCCGCTGGCGTCACGCCCACGCCCTTCCGCATCTCGAAGGCGGGCGTGAACACCGTCGGCACCGGCATCTGGTCTGCGTCCGACATCGGCAACATCAGCGGCCGTGAGGTCACCACCTACAGCGTGTCGATCGCGCTGCAGGCCGCCCCGATCACCTACTTCACCTGATCGCGATGATCCGTCTCTGTCCTGCTCCGACCTTCAAGGTCGATGTGCTCCTCACCATTCCCGGTGAGCAGCAGCCGGGGAAGCTTGAGCTCACCGTGCGCTGGATGCCGCGCGAAGAGCGCCAGAAGTGGCTGGACGAAGCCCGCGAGTCTGGTTGCTCTGACGCTGACGCGCTAGTCAAGGTCGTCACCGACTGGACTGGTCCAGTCGACGACGCTGGCCAGCCGGTGCCGTTCACCGTCGAGGCCTTCAAGCAGCTGGTCAGCAGTTACGACCTGGCGGGCAAAGAGATCCTCGAAGCCTACCTGCGCGGACACATCGAGGGCCGGCGAAAAAACTGAGCGAGGCCGCCCGTGCCATGCACGGCGGCCTCGACACCGCCTCGCGGCGTAAGGGCCTCGCCGTGCTGGGGCTGGACTGGGTGCTTGAAGACGCGCCCGACGCCGTGGATGTCTGGCCCGACGTATGGCCCGCCGTCGAGCTGTTCGACGCGTTGGGCACCAGCTGGAACGTAGCGCCGACCGGCCGGCTCATCGGCCTGCGCTACGAAGTGATACCGGTGGTGATGGATCTGCACGCGATCCACGGCACCGATCGACGACGAGACTTGTTCGAGGACGTGCGGGTGATGGAAAGCGCGGTGCGGGTCATGATCAACGAGCAGGCAGGTAAGGCCTGATGCAGGTCGGTCTGGTCACCAGCGGCCTGCTCACCCCTGCCGGCCGCGCCGCCTGGCAGCGCGGCCTCACCACGGCCGCGCGTGAGAGCGTGGCCAGCATCATGCGCCGTCGCGGCCCGGCCATTGCCCGCGCCGCCCAGCAGAACGCGCGCGCCGGGCTCAAGGGCAACAAGGCGTGGCGCTCATTCCGCGCCCGCGTGTATGCCGACAAGCCGGGGCGCCTGCCGGCGCTGCGCATCGGGTCGCGCGTGCCCTGGCTGGGCGTGCATGAAACGGGTGCCACCATCGCCGGCCGGCTGCTCATCCCGCTCATCCGCGTGGGGCCGAAGCGCTTCCGCCGCATCCTCAACGAGCTGAACCGCGCGGGCAATGCGTACTGGGTCAAGGGCCGCAGCGGCCTGCCTGTGCTCATGGCCGAAAACCTGCCGGAGCAATACCGCGTGCTGTCGCGCTTCAAGTCGGCCGAGCGCAAGGCGCAGCGCGCCGCCGGCGGCAAAGGCCGGCTCAAGCGTGGGCAAGACATTCCGATCGCCACGCTGGTGCCGCGCGTCACCCTGCGCCGCCGCCTGCGCTTCAGCGACACCGTGCGGCGCGAGCTGCCCACACTCGCCGCCGAAATCTCGGCCGCACTGAGCAGGGTCTGACATGGCCGGAAACTTCGCACAGATCCTCATCACCGCCAAGGACGGCACGCGCCAGGGCGTGGCAGCGGCTGAGGGCAACCTTTCGCGCCTCGAGCAGCGCGCCGCGCGCACCAGCGAGAGCCTGCGCGACCTCGGCACCAACGTCGCCAACAGCTTCAAGAACATCGCGCTGGGCGTGGGTGCAGGCTTCGGCCTCAGCGAGATCGCGCGCACCTCTGACGCCTTCAGCACGCTGAATGCGCAGCTGCGCATCAGCACCGGCAGCGCGCAGGCGGCGACGGCTGCGTATGCCGACGTGTTCCGTGTCGCGCAGGCCTCGGGTCAGTCGCTCGACCAGGTGGGTAACGTCTATCGTCGGTTCGCCGATAGCGCGGCCGAGATCGGCATCACGCAGCAGGAAGTGGCCGACGCAACGCAGACCGTGGCGCGTGCAATCGCCGTGTCGGGCGGCAGCGCCGCGTCGGCCGAAGCGGCGCTCACGCAGTTCGGCCAGGCGCTCGCCGCTGGCCAGCTGCGGGGCGAAGAACTGAACAGCGTGCTCGAGCAGGCACCGCGCCTTGCGCGCGCGCTGGCCGACGGGCTGGGCGTGCCGATCGGCAAGCTCAAGGAACTGGCCGAAGACGGCGCGATCACCTCGCAGGCCATCGTCGGTGCGCTGCGTGGCCAGCGTGGCGTCATCGAGCAGGAATTTGCGCAATTGCCGCTCACCGTGGGCCGCTCGCTCACGCAGTTGCGCAACGCCTTCACCGACACCGTCGGCGACTTCGAAAAGAGCACCGGCGCCTTCTCGTCGGTCGCCGGCGTCATCTCGTCGCTCGCGCAGAACTTCGACCTCGTAGCCGGTGCCGCGGGCGTGTTCGCCGCCGTCATGGCCGGCCGCGTCGTCGCCGGTCTGGTGGCGGCGACTGTAGCCAAGGCCGCAGCCGCTGCCGAAACCCGCCGCCTCGCGCTGGCCGAGCTTGCCGCCGCCCAGGCGGCGCAGCAGGCCGCCACGGCACGCGCGGCAGCCACCCTCACCATGAGCGGCCTCACTACCGCGACGCAGCGCCTGGCGACCGCACAGGCCGCCGTGGCGGCGACCAGCCGGCTGGGCCTCGGCCTCGCCGCGCTCGGCGGCCCCATCGGCCTCATCACCACCGCGCTCACGCTCGGCGTCACCGCCTGGTCGCTCTGGGGCCGCGAAGCCGAGACAGCGGCAGACAAGGCCGAAACCTCGTCGCGCCGTGCCGTCTCTGCGGTCGAGATGCAGATCCAGCGCCTGCAGACGCTCAATTCACTGCTCGGCCGCGGCTACAGCCAGCAGCAGGCCGAGAACCCCGACGTGCAGCGCCTCGAAGCGCGCATGGAATCGATCAAGGCGCGCACGGGCGAGTTCGCGGCCATCAATGCCGCCGCCCAGCAGGAACTGCTGAAGCAGACCGGCATCGAGCTGGCCGGCGTGCTGCAGCGTATCCAGCAGTCCAATGTCGAAGCCGAGAAGCTCGCCAGTTTCGGCCGCGACAAGAAAGCCTCCGAGTGGCTGGAGAAGTACGCAAGCAACGCCGAGAAGCTGAACGCCGAGCTGGCCAAGGCGCGCGCCGAACTCGGCGACCGCTTCACGCCCGAGCTCGAGCAGCGCATCCGCGCGCGCTTCACCCTCAAGGAAAAGACCGGCAACAAGAACGACGGCGCCCGCATGCAGCGCGAGGCGCAGGAGCTGGTCGACGGCTGGTCACCGCTCAAGCTTCGGTGGGAGCTCGACGCCAGCGACTTCGACGGCGGCGCCAATGCCGATCTCGCCAAGTGGCAAGAGGCGGCGAACGACCGCCTCGACGATCTCATCGCCAAGTACCGCGACCTGGCTGACCCGGCTGAGAAATACCGGCAAGAGCTGCAAGTCGTCACCGCGCTTGAAGCGCAGGGCAAGCTCACCGCCGAAGAGGCCTTCAAGGCGCGCAGCAAGCTGATCGACGACGAATCGCGCGCGCTCGACGAGCGGAACGAGAAGGTGAAGGAGGGCAAGTCCTTCGCCGAAGAGTTCGGCCTCACGATGTCCAGCGCGTTCGAGAACGCCATCGTCGCGGGCAAGGGCTTCAGCGACGTGCTGAAGAGCCTGAGCCGGGATATCGCGCAGATCATCACCCGTTCGCTGGTCACGGAGCCGCTGGGCAAGGCCGCCAGCGCGTTTGCCAAAAGCATCGACTTCGGCTCGATCTTCAGTGGCTTCTTCGGTGGTGGTCGTGCTACGGGCGGCCCGGTGCGTGCCGGCCGCCTCTACGAGGTGAATGAAGCCAACGGCCCCGGCGAGTTGCTGACCACCGGCGGCCGCACCTACCTGATGGCCAATCAGGACGGCTATGTCACGCCGACGCGCTCGATGTCGGCGAACGATGCAGGCGCCGGCGGTGGCGGTGGCAGCGTCACGGTCATCCAGCACATCAACATCGATTCGCGGTCCGATCAGGCTGTTATCCAGGCCGCGATGGTGCGCGCGCGCGAAGAGGCTGTAGCGGCTGTCCAGATCCAGATTCAGCGCGGTGGTGCGCTGGCTCGCGCGGTGGGGCGGTGAGGCGCATATGACGATACTGACCTTCCCCACGGTACGCGGTGGCCTTGGCCCGGCCGGCGGTTGCGCCTGGCGAAAGCTCAGCAATACGCAGGCCTTCGAAAGCCCGCTCACCCGCAGTGTGCAGACCGTGGCGCTGCCTGGTGCGCGCTGGGCATTCTCCGGCACGTGGCAGAACCTCACGCCCGACGACGCGGCACTCATGCGCGCGTTTCTCTACAGCCTTCGCGGGCGGGCAGGGCGCTTCTACCTGCACAACTTCGCCCGCCCTGTGTCGGCAGGAACGATCTCGGGCACGCCGCGCGTTGCAGGGGCTGGGCAAACCGGCAATGCGTTGCTGACGGATGGCTGGGGTGCGGGCGGCGCTGTGCGTGCGGGCGATTTCGTGGGGCTGGGCACCGAGCTGCGGATGGTGGTCGCCGATGCAGTCGAGAATGGCGCCGGCGTCATGACGCTCACGCTCGATGAGCCGGTGCGCGTCAGTCCGGCCGATGACCTGGTGCTCAACTTCGTCCGCCCGACCTGCGTCATGCGCCTGACCTCGGATGACGTCGAATCGTCATTTCAGCGCTCGGTGCTCGGGCCTCTTGAGACATTCACGCTCGACTGCGTGGAGACCTGGTCATGAGTCGCAACCTGACCACGGCCGTCGACGAGGCATGCGCGGCAGACCACGTGCCCGGACTGTTGCTGGTCGAGCTCGATTTCCCGTCGGGCTTCGTGCGCGCAAACACGTCGGCGATCACCTTCGAGTGGGATTCGCATACGTGGTACGGCGTCGGCAACGTCGGCAGCGTCGATGCGATCGTCGAGCACAGCGATCTGCAGATGACGGGTGTGTCGCTGACGCTCACCGGCATACCGTCCGAGATGGTGGCGCGCGTGCTGGGCGAGCACTACCAGGGGCGCAGCTGCCGGATGTGGTTTGCCCCGCTTGACGACAACTACATCGTGCTCGCTGACCCTGTGCTGGTGTTCAGCGGCCGGATGGATACGCCGGACATACAGCTCGGCGAAACCGCCTCGATCTCTCTGACTGCCGAAAGCCGGCTTACCGACTGGGAGCGCCCGCGTGTGCGGCGCTATACCAACGAGGACCAGCTTTCCGAGTACCCGGGCGATCGCGGCCTCGAGTACGTCGCGCAGATGGTCGAGAAGACACTGGTTTGGGGGCGCACCGCATGAATCGGTTCGAAGACTGGCCTGAGCGGCTGGCGGCATTCATCGAAGAGCGGCGTGCGATGCCGTTCAAGTGGGGTGAAAACGACTGCGCGCTTTTCGCGGCCGATGCCGTGTGCGCGATCACCGGTGTCGATCTCGGCGAGCCCTACCGCGGCCGCTACGACGATGAGGCATCGCTGCGGCTGCACGGTATGCACGGGGCGAATGCGCATCTGGCCGCTGGCGACGTGAGCCGCGCCATCCGAGGTATGGCCACCGCCTGGCTGGACGGTGAGATATCGCCGAAGCTTGCCCAGCGTGGCGACGTCGTGCTCGTCGAGCACGGCGGCGGCGAGAGCCTGGCGGTATGCGATGGGGCGCTGGCTGTCGCGCCAGGTCGGCGGGGCGTCGTGTTCCTGCCGCGCTCGACGTGGCGCGCTGCGTGGAGGGTGGGCCGTGCCTGAAGTCCTGGTTGCAGCCGCTGCTGGCTTCGGCGGTTCGGCGATCGCCTCGGGTGTCACTTCGCTCATCGGCAGTCAGTTGCTCGGCTCATTGGTCGGCGCCATCGCCACCTCTGCCATTTCGGCCGGACTGTCGAGTGCGCTGGGGCTGAACAAAAAGCCCAAGGCGCCGAAGTTCACCGTCGAGGCGCAAGACCGGCAGCAGATGATCCGCAGCGCGGTGGCCACGCGATCGATCATCTACGGGCAGTCGGTTGTCAGCGGGCCGATCATCTACGCCACCAGCACCGGCGATGAAAACAAGTTCCTGCACGTGGTCATTCCGCTTGCCGGTCACGAAGTCGAAGAGATTTCCACGGTGTGGTTCGGCGATGAGGAGGTTGGCGACCTCGATGCGAACGGCAACGTCACCTCTGGCCGGTTCAGTGGCTGGATGCGCGTGCGCAAGAATCTGGGCGCGCCCGATCAGTTGGCCGACTCCGTACTCGACAGCGAGGTCACCGACTGGACCGCAGACCACCGCCTGCGCGGCATCGCGTACATCTACCTGCGCCTCAAGTGGGACAAGGATCAGAAGGCCTACCCCTACGGGCTGGAGAACATCAAGGCGCTGGTGAAGGGCAAAAAGCTGTACGACCCACGCACCGAAACGACCGCATGGTCTGACAACTGGGCCTTGTGCGTGCGCGACTACGTGCTCGGCGACTATGGCCTGCGCGCCACGCTCGACGAGCTCGACGACGACAACTTCATCGCTGCGGCGAACCTCAGCGACGAGCTGGTCGCCACGCCGTCGGGCGGCACCGAGAAGCGCTACACCTGCAACGGCACGGTCGACCTGGGCAACACGCCGATGGACGTGCTGCGCGGCATGCTCACTGCCGGCGCGGGCAAGTTGATCTACTCGCAGGGCGTGTATCTGCTCTTCGGTGGCCAGTACATCACGCCGACGGTGACGCTCGACGAAGACGATCTGCGCGGGCCGATCACCGTGCGCCCGCGTGTGCCGCGCCAGCAGCTGTTCAATCGCGTGCGCGGCACCTATGTCGACCCCGAGAAGTACTGGCAGCCGAGCGACTTCCTGCCGATCGGCAACAGCATGTACGAGCTGCAGGACGGTGGCGAGCAGATCACCACCGATATCGAGCTGCCGTACACCACCAGCAGCTTCGCCGCGCAGCGCCTGGCCAAGATCACGCTCGAGCGGGCGCGGCAGGGCATCACTGTCACCATGCCGTGCAAGCTCACGGCGTTCAAGGTACGCGCCGGCGACTTCATCGCACTCAACATCGCCCAGCTCGGCTGGGTGGGTAAGGTGTTTTCGGTCACCACCTGGCGCCTCTCGCCCGACGGCGGCGTCGACCTCGAGCTGAAAGAGGAGGCCAGCACCGCCTACGCCTGGAGCGCGGGCGAGGCGACGGTGGTCGACCCGGCGCCCGACACGCTGCTGCCCAGTCTGATCCAGGTGCCGCCGCCCTCCGGGCTCATTCTCGACAGCGGCAGCGACCAGGCGATCATCGGCGCCGACGGCACCGTCATTCCGCGCATCTACGTGCAATGGACAGCCAGCCCTGACGGCTTCGTCGCGAACACCGAGATCCAGTACAAGCCGATCGCCGCCAGCGACTACCTGAACGGCTTCCTCGCATTCAGCACGCAAAGCGCCTACATCGAGCCGGTGCAGGATGACACCACCTACGACGTGCGCATCCGCGCTATCAACGTCGCCGGCGTGCCGTCGGACTGGGTGGCCGGCACCATCGCCGCCACCGGCAAAGACACCCCGCCCGGCGACCCGTCATCGCTGATGGCGGTCGGCGTGGTCGGCGGTATCCGGCTGGTCTGGACGAACCCGGTCGACCGCGACCTCGCCGGCGTCGAAGTGTGGGAGTCCGAGACCAACGACCGCAGCGCCGCAGTGTTTGTCGACACCGCCGCTGCGCGGGCATACGACCGCCTCGGCCTCACCGAGGGCGTAACGCGCTACTACTGGATCCGCGCCGTCGATCGCACCGGCAACGTCGGCGGCTGGCACCCCAGCAGCGACACCGCCGGCGTCTACGCCACCGCGGCCGGCGTCGGCGCCACCATCGACTACGAGGACATCGGCGGCACGAAGCCGCCGGTCGATGCCGACAACACCGGCGGCGCGCTCGAGCTCGGCCAGACCGTCACCAGCGGCGGCATCACGTTCAACGCCGGCGGGGCTATCAAGGGGGGGCAGACAGCCTGGAACGTAGGAACAGGCTGGTTTATTGGCTACGAGGACGGATTTTACCGTCTCTCGATGGGCAGCCCGTCGGGCAACCGGATCACGTTCAATCAGCAGACCGGGGTGATCGAGTTGGTCGGCAGGGTTACCGGCCAGCTCATCCAGACCCAGCAGAGCAGCGCCACGTCCAATCTCTCAATCACCACGAGCTGGACCGTGCTGCGGTCGGTGGCCATTACGACCCAGGGCACAAAGGCCGTCGTCGACGTCGCAGCGTACGAAAGCAACGGCACGCTGCGATTCCGCATCCGGCGCGATAGCACGGTGCTGACCACCTGGCCGGTGGGCAACCTCATCGGCAGCAACTGGGTGACGCACCGCTGGGAAGACAACCCGCCCAACGGCGCCCACACCTACTACTTCGAAGCGATCCAGGCTGCGACCACCGGCCAGATACAGGACCGCAGCCTGCGCGTCGAGGACTGGCGATGAACACCCTCTGCACCGCCCTCATCCTGCTCGCCCGTGTGGCCGGCGGCGAGGTTGCAATCCCCGCCCACCAGATCGCCGCCGTCGAAGATATTGCCGCCGGCGCCATCGTCACCACCGAGCGCGGCGCCGCCTGGCGCGTCACCGGCACCGCCCGCGACGTCGCGCAGCAGGTGCGCGACGGGTGCCTGATCCAGCGCCACGAATTCAACACCATTGACCGACAGGGAGACCACCCGTGAATGACCGCGACACGTCTGCATTTTTCGCCGCACTGCTCGATGTGCTGCGGCCGCTCATGCCCTGGGTGACTACGATCGTGCTGTCCGTGCTTGCCACCGCCGCGCAGATCGCACAGCAGGTGCGCGGCGGTGCTTCATTCGTGTGGCGCAACGCGATCGCCGACTATGTCATCTGTCTGTTCGTCGCCGTGGTCACGCACATGATGTGCGAGCGCGCCGGCATGGACGGCATGACGCGGTCGATCCTCGTCGCTGTCAGCGCGCACATGGGTACGCGCGCGCTGGGGCAGTACGAGCGGTTCCGCGACCGCCTGCTCGGCGGGGGAGCGAGCGAGAGATGAATCTCACGCCGAACTTCACCCTGGCTGAACTCACCGCCAGTGAAGCTGCCCGCCGTCTGCGCATCGACAACACGCCCGGCACCACCGCCATGCACGCCCTGCAGTGCCTTGCCGAGCTGCTCGAAGAGGTGCGCGACGTGCTCGGCGGCGTGCCCGTGCTCATCAGCAGCGGCTACCGGTGCGCAGCACTGAATGCCGCAGTCGGTGGCAGCGCCACCAGCGCGCACCTGCTCGGCCTGGCTGCCGACTTCACCGCACCGGCGTTCGGCACGCCCCGCGCGGTCTGCGAAGAGCTGATCGCCGCCGGCCTGGTGTGGGACCAACTGATCCTCGAACACCCCAGCGCCGAAGCGCCTGGCGGCCGCTGGGTGCATATCGGCCTGCCGCAGCTCGGAAAGCCACGCCGGCAGATCCTCACCGCCATCAAGCGGGGCGGCAAGACGCGCTATGAGATCGGGTTGGTGCGGCCATGATCGCCGGCACCTTCGTGCGCGCGTTGCCGGCGTGGGTGCTCTGGCTGGCGCTGACCGCGCTGGTCGCAGTGTCGGCGGGATGGGGCTACACGCGCGGTCTGTCGGCCGAGCGCGAGGCGCGCGACGACCTGGTCGCCGCATTCGCACAGTTCCGCGCCGAGGTGGTCGCCCAGGGCCGGCAGGCGCAGGCCCGCACCGCAGCCGAGATCACACGACAGGAGACCATCAATGCCCAGACTCATACCGCCTACGGTGTCGTTCTCGATCGCCTGCGCGCTCTGCACGCTGCTGACCGCCTGCGCATCGCCGCCAGTGCAACAGGTGCCGGTGGCAGTGCAGTGCCCGCCAATGCCCCGACCGCCGGCCGAGCTGATGCAGCCGCTGCCGACGCTGGATCTGCTCCCGGCCGAGCTGCTTCCGCCGACACGCTGACCGAGCGCTGCCAGGCGGCCACGCTGCAGTGCGCTTGGCTGCAGCACTGGATCGATGAGCAAACCACCGTCGTGCCCTGAGTGCACGCGTCTGCACAGCAAGATCGCGGCGTTGCGTGAGGATCGAAACGTTTGGCGGCGAATGTGCATTCAGCTGTTTGGCCTTGTGCGCACTCTGATCAGGATTGCGACGGAGCTTTGAAACGGTCTGTCTGGCGAACTTTGTTGAAGTGCAAAAGTGCTTTGAAAGGTGAAATCGCTGTGATTAAATAAAAAGCGCGCTGGATTGCTCCAGCGCGCCGCCGTCAGTTCAAAGCTGATGAGCTGCTAAAACAAATACAACAACTACTTCTTCTTTGTCGGCTCAGGACGGGGAACCGGCACGCGCTCAACCACGTGAGTCTTGGGGTTGTTGCGAGCCTTCTCTACCGTCGTGAAACGACCGGTTTCAGCGTTGCGTCCAGCAGGCCGAGTGGCAGGTTTTGAAGCCATGGTTGTTACTCCTTGATAGGGGCGATTAAGGCTCGAGCTGGACGCGGCGTATCGGTGCAAACCTGAGTTGCTACGTGCAGCTCTGGCGGCCGGTGCCCCTGGTTCCGGCCGCCACCCAATTCTCCTCAGTTGGTTAAGTGCTTGAATTCGTTCACTGACTGCGAACGATTCTAGTGAGCGCACTGTAGGATCGCAAGCGCGATTTTTATGCTATGCACGTCAAACCACTACCTGTAGTGGTGGACGGCTGAGATTCCTGCTAATTCTAGAGCTTCGACTCATCGCTTTCTGGATGAAGTCCAGCGTGTCAATCACGCGGTGGCCCACTCCTGAACTGCACCCACCAGCTTTGCGCATACTCGATCGTCGGTCGGAGCAGATCCTCGTGCCGCTCGATCCCTGACACCACCATGTGATCGCATCCGATTGTCACGACCTGCGCATCGTGAAGCGGTAGGGCAATGTCATTTCCATCGGCGCCGGTCAGACGGGCAAGCCGGGTCTGCCGCCGACGGACCGGGTCGCGCGCTTCCACAATGGAAAGGTCGCCGGTCAGGCGCGGCAACAGGCAGTACCTGTGCCGTGGCGTCATCATTCCTTTTTGGAACAGGGTGTGAAGGGTGCATCGCATGCCGGCAACTGTACGAAAACACAGTCATCGGGGCAACTTCTGGTGCAGGTTTCGGCGTAGCTTCTAGATGAGTTGCCTCGAAACCTGCGCCCATAAAAGAACAGTCACTGCTGCATCATCGGCGTGTGGCCCGAGAGGTCTTTGTTATCCATGTAGAACGAGGGTGCGGGCGGGTCCGGAGAGGGGAGGGGGCTGCGGAACGGACCGGCGATTGTATCGGCTCACTGCGATCCGGCGCGATGACGACAGGAATGTTGCAGCGCGGAATTAAAGTTGGGAATATTTCCCGCCGATATAGATGACTGATTTCAATTACTTACGGAGTCGTCATGTTCGCCAACTGGACTTTGCGAAGCAAGATGCTGGCGGTGGGCGTGGCCGCACTGGCCGGTATGCTCATGATCGGTGTCATCGGCGCCTTCGAGATGCGCAGCGCGGCGCACGAGCAGCGCATGCAGCTGTTGCGCGCGCTCGTCGAATCGACGCGCACACAGATCGGCTATTACGAGCAGCTGGCGAAGGACGGCACGCTGACGCGCGAGCAGGCACAGGCGCAGGCGCGGGACGCCCTGCGCAACGTGCGTTTCCAGCAGCGCGAGTACTTCTATATCTACAGCTCGGATGGCGTGAACGTGCTGCATCCGACGCAGCCGCAGCGCGAGGGCAAGCCCTTCATCGACGAGCGGGACAAGCTCGGCAAGCCTTTCGTCGCCGAAATCGTGAAGGCCGGCCAGGCCGGCGGCGGCTTCGTCGATTACCACTTCCCGCGTCCGAACGAAACCGAGGCCGTGCGCAAGGTCGCCTACGTGGTGCCGGTCCCGGACTGGCAGTGGGTGGTCGGCACCGGGCTGTACGTCGATGACGTGGAAGCTGCATTCCGCAAGGATCTGGCGATCAATCTGGGCATCGTTGTCCTGCTGGCAGGCGTGGTGCTGACACTGGTGATCGCGATCGGTCGCTCGGTCATGCGGCAGGTCGGCGGTGAGCCGGCGGTGGCCGTCCAGGCGATGAAGAAGGTGGTCGAGGGCGATTTGCGGGCCGGGGTTGGCCACGCGCCGGCCGGCAGCATGCTGGCGGAACTGGACACGCTGATCTCGCGCCTGCGCACGACCGTGTCGGAGATCAGCGCCGGCGCGCAGAAGGTCGGCGCCGCGACCGCCGACATCAGCGCGACTTCTCGTCAGGTGGCCGGATCGGCCCAGCAGCAGACCGACTCGACTCAGACCATGGCGGCCGCGATGGAAGAGCTGACGGTGAGCATCACCCACATTTCGGAGAACGCCGGCGAGACCGAAAGGCAGTCGGTCGAGTCGTCGGAAATGGCGGTGGCCGGCGAACGGCAAGTGCACGAAGCGGCCGAGGAAATGCGCTCGCTGGCCAACGCGGTGGTGCAGGCGAGCGAGCGTATCGCGTCGCTGAGCGCACGCGCCAACGAGGTAGGCGGCATCGCGACGGCGATCAACGACATTGCCGCGCAGACCAATCTGCTGGCGCTGAACGCCGCCATCGAGGCGGCGCGCGCTGGCGAACAGGGCAGGGGCTTCGCGGTGGTGGCCGACGAAGTGCGCAAGCTGGCCGAACGCACGACGCAGGCGACGCTGCAGATCGGTCAGACGGTCAGTGCGATCCGTGGGGAAAGCGAAGCGGCGGTCAGCGCAATGGATGCGGCTTCCGAGCGGGCGCGCAACAGCGTGAACTCGGCTGAACAGTCGGCCGACATGCTGCGCCGGATCGCCGAGGGCGCGACCCGTGCCCGCGAACTGGTGGCCGAAGTCGCCAACTCGACGCGCGAACAGGGTATCGCCAGCAACAGCCTGGCTGGCCAGATCGAGCAGGTGGCGCAGATGGTCGAGGCGACCAGCCAGGGTATGCACGCCACAGCCACGGCGACGGAAGAACTGACCCGCGTGGCGGGCGACCTCAACAGCGTTGTATCCCGCTTCCGCTGCTGACGGACCTGTACGGCCGGCCCGCCGGGCCGGCCGTGTTTCAGCCGCGCAGGGCTTCGGTCAGGTGCGGCTCGATGGCCTGCAGGATGGCCGGGTAGATGCGCGGCGTGGCGGCGACCAGATTGCCGCTTTCCATATAGCCGGTTTCGCCCTGCAGATTGCCGACCAGGCCGCCGGCTTCGCTTACCAGCAGGCTGCCGCCGGCGATGTCCCACGGCGACAGGCCGATTTCGAAGAAGCCGTCGAAGCGGCCGCAGGCGACATAGGCCAGATCGAGCGCTGCAGCGCCCGGGCGGCGCAGGCCTGCGGTCTTTTCCATCAGCGACTTGAACATGCCCAGATAGGCATCGACGTGGTCCCACACGCGATAGGGGAAACCGGTGCCGAGCAGGGCTTCGCCCAGCTTGGCGCGGCGCGACACGCGGATGCGGCGGTCGTTCAGGAAGGCGCCACGGCCGCGGCTGGCGGTGAACATTTCGTTGCGCACCGGATCGAACACGACTGCCGACTGCATCTGGCCGCGGTGTTCGAGCGCGATCGACACCGCGTACTGCGGCATGCCGTGGATGAAGTTGGTGGTGCCGTCCAGCGGATCGATGATCCAGCGGTATTCCGACTCGGGGCCGGACTCGCCGCTCTCCTCGGCTAGAATGGCGTGGTCCGGATAGGCCTCGCGCAGGATGCCGACGATGGCGTCTTCAGCGGCACGGTCGACCTCGGTCACGAAATCGTTCTGGCGTTTGCTGCTGACCTTCAGCAGGTCCACATCCTGGCTGGCCCGGGTGATGATCTGACCCGCGCGGCGGGCGGCCTTGACGGCGGTGGTGAGCGTCGGATGCATGAATGTCTCTGTACGCGGACCTTGTGGCCCGCATCTCGGCAGGAAAACCCTGCATTCTAATATGAACCTGAAAGCCTCAGTTGACCGCTTGGCATCCGTGCGAGGCGGAGGCCTTCTTCCCCGCACCTTTTGTCATTTGCCTGCCCCTTGCACATGGGCCGAGACCGCTTCGACGTCGCGGACACGGCTGGCGGGGCGCCCGGCTGCGTTGCTCGTCCTTGAAGGGAGCCATCCTGCCGTGTCCTCGCGCCTTGCCGTACACCCCGCCAACCATGCCCCTCAGGTCCACTGAGCGCCGATCAACTGAGGTTTCCAGCTTGAACCCGTTCGCTTCTCTCGACCGCGTGCGCGTGGTCATGTCGCACACCACCCATCCCGGCAATATCGGCGCCTGTGCGCGGGCGATGAAGGTGATGGGGCTGTCTCGCCTCTATCTGGTCAATCCGAAGCATTTCCCGCACGAGGACGCGGTGGCGATGAGTTCCGGCGCGACCGACGTGCTCGATAACGCCGTGGTCGTCGACAGCATCGAGGCGGCGCTGGCCGGCACCGTCGCGCAGGCGGCGCTGACCGCGCGCCGGCGCGAAATGGCACTGCCGGTGCGCGACGTGCGCTCGGCTGCCACCGAACTGGCCACGCTGCTGGCAGGCAGTGACGCCGAGGTGGCGCTGGTGTTCGGCACCGAAAGTTCGGGCCTGACCAACGAGGAGGTGGCGATGTGTTCGCTGCCGGTCACCATTTCGACCAGCGAAACCTACCGTTCGCTGAATGTCGCGGCCGCCGCCCAGATCATGTGCCACGAACTGCGCATGGCGGTCGGTGGCGCCGTGCTGCCGGCCGAAGTGCCGCCGGCGCTTGCGCCGCACGAGGGGCTGGAAAGCCTGTACGCGCTGTTCGAGCAGCTGATGCTGGAATCCGGTTTCCTCGACCGGGTGAACCCGGGCCGTGCCCTGCCACGCCTGCGTCGCCTGTTTGGCCGGGCTCAGGTTGAAGCCGAGGAATTGCACCTGCTGATGGGCGCGCTCAAGGCCATCGGCGGCAAGAAACCGCGTGCGCCCGAGCGGTAGCGAACTTCGCAGGTGCACAAAAACCGACTAAAATTCTCGGGTTTCAACCGTCCGGCAGCGCTGCCGGCGCTTCCCACAAGGAAAGACGATGTTCCAACGCCTGCGCGAAGACGTTGCCAGCGTGCTCGACCGTGACCCGGCCGCCCGCTCCGCCTTCGAAGTGCTGACCTGCTATCCGGGCATCCACGCGCTGTTCATCCATCGCATGGCCAACGCCTGCTGGCGCCGCGGCTTTCTGTGGCTCGGCCGCTTCCTGTCGCACATCGGTCGCGTGCTGACCGGCATCGAAATCCACCCGGGTGCGACCATGGGGCGACGCGTATTCATCGATCACGGCATGGGTGTGGTGATCGGTGAGACGGCCGTGGTGGGTGACGAATGTACGATCTATCAAGGGGTTACGCTCGGCGGAACTTCGCTGTACCGCGGTGCGAAACGCCACCCGACCTTGGGTCGGGGGGTTGTCATCGGTGCCGGTGCGCAGGTGCTGGGCGGTTTCGACGTCGGTGACGGCGCCAAGATCGGCTCCTGCGCGGTGGTGGTGAAACCGGTGCCGGCTGGCGCCACCGCGGTCGGCAATCCGGCGCGCATCATCGAAGCGACCGCACCCGGGGTCGAGGACGAGAAGAAGCGGCGTGCCGAACAGGCAGGCTTCACCGCCTATGGCGTCACCCGCGACATGGAAGATCCGATGGCCAAGGCGCTCACCGCGCTGGTTGATCATGCGCTGGAAAGCGATCGCCGCATCGAGTGCCTGCTGCAGAAGCTGGAGCGCGCGGGCATTCAGCTCGACGACGAGGCGAAGGAAGAAATGGCCGACCACTCGCACGTCGATCTGGACAAGATCCGTACGAATTGTTGACTGAACTTGTCGGGAATTATAAAGTCGACTGAAATGATCGGGAATTGAACTGGCCTTCTCCGGTTCGCCGATGTCCCGGCTGATTTCAGGAGCCCACGCGATGAGACTGACCACCAAAGGACGCTTCGCAGTCACGGCGATGCTCGACCTCGCCCTGCGGCAGGAAAACGGTCCGGTCACGCTGTCCGGCGTGGCCGAACGCCAGCGCATCAGCCTGTCCTATCTCGAACAGCTGTTCGGCAAGCTGCGTCGCCAGGAGCTGGTGGCCAGCGTACGTGGCCCGGGCGGCGGCTACTGCCTGGCGCGCGACGCGCGCACGATTTCGGTAGCGCAGATCATCATCGCGGTGGATGAGCCGCTCGACGCGACCCAGTGCGGCGGCAAGGAGAACTGTCTGGACGAACACCGCTGCATGACGCACGACCTGTGGTCCAACCTCAGTCGTCACATGTTCGATTATCTCGACTCGATCAATCTGCACGATCTGATGGTGCAGCAGCGCGAGCGCAACAGCCACAAGGTGGTGCTGCACGACCACGCGCCGCGTGCCTGTTCGACCGAGCCGGCGAGCGTGCAGGCCTGATCATGTTTGCGCCGGTCTACCTCGACCACAACGCCAGCACGCCGCTGCTCGACCCGGTGCGCGAGGCGATGCTGCCCTGGCTGGGCGTGCGCTTCGGCAATGCGTCGAGCCGTCACGAGTACGGCCGCGCAGCCCGCCGTGCGATTGACGACGCACGGGCGCAGGTGGCGGCCGCCGTGAAGGCGCATCCGACCGAGGTGGTATTCACCAGCGGGGGGTCGGAAGCGAACAACCTGTTCATCAAGGGCGCGGCCGCCCGGATGAAGCCAGGCGTGATTGCGGTGTCGGCGATCGAGCATCCGTGCGTGCGCGAACCGGCGCGCCAGCTCGTGCGCAGTGGCTGGGAGCTGGCCGGCATCGCTGCCGACACGCAGGGCAGGGTACTGGTCGATACGCTCGACCCGCGTGCGGCGCTGGTGTCGGTGATGGCGGCGAACAACGAAACTGGCGTGCTCCAGGACATTCCTGCCTTCGCGGCCGCGGCCAAGCGCAGTGGTGCCTGGCTGCACAGCGACGCCGTACAGGCGCTCGGCAAGGTGGAACTGGATTTCCGCGCACTGGGCGTGGCGGCGATGACGCTGTCGGCGCACAAGATCGGCGGCCCGCAGGGGGCCGGTGCGCTGGTGCTGGACAAGCGGGTCGATATCGAACCGCTGATTGCCGGTGGTGGCCATGAGCGCGGTCTGCGCTCGGGCACCGAGAACATTGCGGCCATCGTCGGTTTCGGCGTGGCCTGCGAACAGGCGGTTGCCGCGCTTGGCGTCCGGCGTGACGCGATGCAGGCGCAGCGTGCGCGCATCGAAAGCTGCGTGGCAGCACTCGGTGGCGTCGTGTTCGGTGCGCAGGCCGTTCGCCTGCCCAACACCTGCTATTTCGCGCTGACTGGCATCGACGGCGAAACCCTGGTCGGCAAGCTCGACCGCGCCGGTTTTGCGGTGGCCAGCGGGGCGGCCTGTTCCAGCGCCTCACCCGAACCGTCGCGCACGCTGACGGCGATGGGCGTTGAGGCGGACCTGGCACGCGGCGCGGTGCGGGTGAGCGTTGGTGCGGCGACGACGATGCAGGACGTGGATGATTTTTGCAGCGCGCTGGTGCGGGTCGCGGACGAGCTCCGTGGTCTGCGGGCGATGGCTGCGGCGTGATGAAGTAAACAAGGACCTGATGGAGCCGATGACATGCTGAAATTCCCGATCTACCTCGACTACTCGGCAACCACGCCGGTGGATCCGCGCGTGGCGGCCAAGATGATTCCCTGGCTGACTGAACACTTCGGCAACCCGGCCTCGCGCAGCCACGCCTACGGCTGGGAGGCGGAAGCGGCGGTCGAGGAAGCGCGCGAGCAGGTGGCCAAGCTGGTCAATGCCGACCCCAAGGAGATCGTCTGGACTTCGGGCGCGACCGAGTCGAACAACCTCGCCATCAAGGGCGCGGCTCATTTCTACTCGGGCAAGGGCAAGCACATCATCACGATGCGCACCGAACACAAGGCGGTGCTCGACACCTTCCGCGAGCTTGAACGCGAAGGCTTCGAGGCGACCTATCTCGATCCGCAGGACAACGGTCTGGTCGATCTCGACGTGTTCCGCGCAGCGCTGCGTCCGGACACGGTGCTGGTGTCCATCATGTTCGTGAACAATGAGATTGGCGTCATCCAGCCGATCGCCGAGATCGGCGAAATCTGTCGCGAGAAGGGCATCATCTTCCACGTCGACGCCGCACAGGCGACCGGCAAGGTGGCGATCGACCTCGACAAGCTCAAGGTCGACCTGATGAGCTTCTCGGCGCACAAGACCTACGGCCCGAAGGGCATCGGCGCGCTGTATGTGCGCCGCAAGCCGCGCATCCGTCTCGAAGCGCAGATGCACGGCGGTGGTCACGAACGCGGCCTGCGTTCGGGCACGCTGGCGACGCACCAGATCGTCGGCATGGGCGAGGCCTTCCGCATCGCGCGCGAGGAAATGGGCGCCGAGAACGAGCGCGTGCGCATGCTGCGCGACCGTCTGCTCAAGGGCCTGCAGGACATCGAGGCGACCTATGTGAACGGCGACCTGGAAGCGCGCGTGCCGCACAACCTGAACATCAGCTTCGCCTACGTCGAGGGCGAGTCGCTGATCATGGCGATCAAGGAAGTGGCGGTGTCTTCCGGCTCGGCCTGTACCTCTGCCAGCCTGGAGCCGTCCTATGTGCTGCGCGCCCTCGGTCGCGAAGACGAACTGGCGCACAGCTCGATCCGCTTCTCGATCGGCCGCTTCACCACCGAAGAGGAAGTCGACTTCACCATCGATCTGCTCCACCGCAAGATCGGCAAGCTGCGCGAGCTGTCGCCGCTGTGGGAAATGGTGCAGGACGGCGTGGATCTGAATACCGTGCAGTGGGCTCATCACTGAGCACAGACCACTGACGATGCGCCATCGGGCGCATCGGGGACAGACAGGAAGACAAGGAGAAAGACATGGCCTATAGCGACAAACTGCTCGACCACTACGAGAACCCCCGCAACGTCGGCTCTTTCGGCAAGGAAGACGACGACGTCGGCACCGGCATGGTCGGTGCGCCGGCCTGCGGCGACGTGATGAAGCTGCAGATCAAGGTCGGTGCGGACGGCATCATCGAGGACGCCAAGTTCAAGACCTACGGCTGCGGCTCGGCCATCGCGTCGAGTTCGCTGGTGACCGAATGGGTCAAGGGCAAGACGCTCGACCAGGCGATGGAGATCAAGAACACCGCCATCGCCGAGGAACTGGCGCTGCCGCCGGTGAAGATCCACTGCTCCATCCTCGCCGAAGACGCGATCAAGGCGGCGGTCGAGGATTACCGCAAGAAGCACGGCGCAGTGGCGCCGGAGTCCGACGCAGCCTGAAGGAGCACGACATGGGTGTCACACTGAGCGAAAAGGCGGCGAAACACGTCGCCAACTACATCGCCAAGCGCGGTCGCGGCGTCGGCCTGCGCCTGGGCGTGCGCACCAGCGGGTGTTCCGGTATGGCTTACAAGCTTGAATTCGCGGACGATCTCGCGGCGGACGATCTGGTGTTCGAGAGCCATGGCGTCAAGGTGCTGATCGACCCGAAAAGCCTGCCCTACCTCGAAGGGACCGAACTGGACTTCGTGCGCGAAGGCCTGAACGAGGGGTTCAAGTTCAACAACCCCAACGTCAAGGACGAGTGCGGCTGCGGCGAAAGCTTCAATGTCTGAGTCCGCCGGCCTGCTGCCCGAAGCCGACCTGTTCAGCCGCGACCACTTCGCGCTGTTCGGTCTGCAGCGCCGCTTCGAGATCGACGAACGCGCGCTCGAGTCGCGTTACCACGAGCTGCAGTCGGCGGCGCACCCTGACCGCCACGCGCACCGTGCGGAACAGGAGCGCCGGCTGTCGATGCAGTGGGCCACGCGCATTAACGAAGGTTACCGGCTGCTGCGATCGTCGCTGTCGCGGGCGCGCTACCTGCTCGAGCTGGAAGGCATCGACGTCGGTGCCGAGAACAATACGGCCATGCCGGCCGACTTCCTGATGCAGCAGATGGAATGGCGCGAGGCGCTGGACGAGGCGCGCGACGCGCGCGACGTCGATGCGCTGGACGCACTGGCGCGCAACCTCCGTCAGGCGCGCCGCGATGCCGAAACGCTGCTGGCCCGCCAGCTAGATGTCGACCACGACAAGGCTGCGGCGGCCGCCACCGTGCGTCGCATGATGTTCATCGCGAAGCTCGGCGAGGACATCGCCGAGGCACACGAAACACTGGAAAACTGATGGCCCTGTTGCAGATCGCCGAACCCGGCGAATCCACCGCGCCGCACCAGCACCGGCTGGCTGTGGGCATAGACCTGGGCACCACGAATTCACTGGTCGCCACCGTGCGTAACAGCGTGCCGGTGGTGCTGAACGACGACAAGGGCCGCGCGCTGCTGCCGTCGGTCGTGCGCTATTTTGCCGACGGTCGCACCGTCGTTGGTCATGCCGCGCAGGCGGCGCAGGCGCAGGACCCGCGCAACACCATCGCTTCGGTCAAGCGCTTCATGGGGCGCGGTCTGGCCGACGTCGCGCACGTCGAATCCATGCCCTATGTGTTCGAGGACGCGCCGGGCATGGTGCGCCTGCGTACCGCGCAGGGCGCGAAAAGCCCGGTCGAGGTATCGGCCGACATCCTGCGTACGCTGCGCGAGCGTGCCGAAGCCAGTCTGGGCGGTCCGCTGACGGGCGCCGTCATCACCGTGCCCGCCTATTTCGACGACGCCCAGCGCCAGGCGACCAAGGATGCCGCCCGCGTGGCCGGTCTTGAAGTGCTGCGCCTGCTGAACGAACCGACCGCGGCCGCCATCGCCTACGGGCTCGATAACGCTTCCGAGGGCATCTATGCGGTTTATGACCTCGGTGGCGGCACCTTCGACATATCGATCCTGAAGCTGTCGCGCGGCGTGTTCGAAGTGCTGGCGACCAGCGGCGACGCCGCGCTCGGCGGTGACGATTTCGACCATCGCGTTTATTGCTGGCTGATCGAAGCTTCGCGCATCGGCCCGCCGGGGCTGGAGGACATGCGCACGCTGTACATGGAAGCGCGTCGTGCCAAGGAAGTGCTCAGCGCGCAGGACTCCGTGCATATCGGTCTCAAACTGTCGGGAGGCGATGAGATCGACGTCACGCTGACGCGCGACGCCTTCGCCGACATGACGAAGAAGCTGGTCGAGAAGACGCTGGCACCGACCCGCAAAGCCTTGCGCGACGCGGGCCTGTCGCCGGAAGAGGTCAAGGGCGTCGTGATGGTCGGCGGCGCCACCCGCATGCCGCACGTGCAGCGCGCGGTCGGTGAGTTCTTCGGTCAGGAGCCGCTGACCAATCTCGACCCGGACAAGGTGGTCGCCATCGGTGCCGCCATCCAGGCCAATGTGCTCGCGGGCAACCGCAGCGCCGACGAGGACTGGCTGCTGCTTGACGTGATCCCGCTGTCGCTCGGGCTGGAAACGATGGGCGGGCTGGTCGAGAAGATCATTCCGCGCAATTCGACGATTCCGACCGCGCGCGCGCAGGAATTCACCACCTTCAAGGATGGCCAGACGGCGATGGCCATCCACGTCGTGCAGGGCGAACGCGAGCGCGTGTCCGACTGCCGTTCGCTGGCCCGCTTCGAACTGCGCGGCGTTCCGCCCATGGTGGCCGGTGCGGCGCGCATACGCGTGAGCTTCCAGGTCGATGCCGACGGGCTGCTCAGCGTGTCTGCGCGCGAGATGGGCACCGGCATTGAGGCGCGCATCGAGGTCAAGCCCAGCTATGGTCTGGGCGACGACGAAGTCACCCGCATGCTGCGCGAGGGCTTCGAGCACGCGCAGGAAGACATGAGTGCGCGTGCGTTGGCCGAACAGCGCGTCGAGGCGCAGCGCCTGGGCGAGGCGACGCGCGCTGCGCTGGCCGCCGACGGCGATCTGCTCGATCCGGCCGAACGCGCCGCGATCGACGCGGTATTGGTCGACCTGGCGAACGCCGCCGCTGGCGAGGACACCTCCGCCATCAAGAAGGCGATCGACGCCCTGGGCCGCGGCACCGACGAGTTCGCCGCGCGTCGCATGAACCGCAGCATCCAGCGTGCGCTGGCCGGCCGCAGCGTCGAATCACTGTAAGCAACCGAATTCCGAGACCCGCATGACCCAGATCGTTGTTCTGCCCCACGTCGAACTGTGCCCCGACGGCGCTGTGATCGAAGCCGCCCCCGGCACCACCATCTGCGACGCGCTGCTCGCCAACGGCGTCGAGATCGAGCACGCCTGCGAAAAGTCCTGCGCATGCACCACCTGTCACGTCATCGTGCGCGAGGGCTTCAGCAGCCTGGAAGCGGCCGAGGAACTGGAAGAGGATCTGCTCGACAAGGCCTGGGGCCTGGAGCCGAACTCGCGCCTGTCCTGTCAGGCCGCGGTGGCCGGCACGCCGCTGGTGGTCGAGATTCCGAAATACACCATCAACATGGTCAGCGAAGGAAAGAGGTAACAGCGATGAAATGGACCGATTCACGCGAGATCGCGATTGCGCTGACCGAGGCGCGGCCCGACGTCGATCCGCAGTACGTGCGCTTCACCGACCTGATGGAGTGGGTGATGGCGCTGCCCGGTTTCGACGACGAACAGAGCCGCTGCGGCGAAAAGATTCTGGAAGCCATCCAGCTCGCCTGGATAGACGAAGCGGATTGATGCATCGCTGAGCGTTGCAAGGGGAGCGGGAAGGGCGGAAAAGAGGGCGCCGCGTCGCCGGCAACTGCCCTGGTCAGCGCGCCGCGGTGTTCAAGGGCCGCCGCTTTTCCGGTAAACTGCGCATTTCCCGCTGCAGCGCAATACATGACCAAGTACGTATTCGTCACCGGTGGCGTGGTGTCCTCGCTCGGCAAGGGCATTGCAGCCGCCTCGCTGGGCGCGATTCTCGAATCGCGCTCCATCCGTGTCACCCACCTCAAGCTCGACCCCTACATCAACGTCGATCCGGGCACGATGAGCCCGTTTCAGCACGGTGAGGTCTTCGTCACCGAAGACGGGGCGGAAACCGATCTCGATCTCGGCCATTACGAGCGCTTCACTAGCGCCAAGATGGGCAAGCGCAACAACTTCACCACCGGCCAGATCTACGAGTCGGTGATCAAGAAGGAGCGCCGCGGCGAGTATCTGGGCAAGACGGTGCAGGTCATCCCGCACATCACCGACGAGATCAAGGCCTATGTGAAGCGCGGCGCCGAAGGCGCCGACGTGGCCATCGTCGAGGTCGGCGGTACGGTGGGCGACATCGAGTCGCTGCCCTTCCTCGAAGCGATCCGCCAGATGGGTATCGAAGAGGGCCGCGGCAACACCTGCTTCATGCACCTGACGCTGGTGCCCTACATCGCCACCGCCGGCGAACTGAAGACCAAGCCGACCCAGCACTCGGTCAAGGAACTGCGCGAGATCGGCATCCAGCCGGACATCCTGCTGTGCCGCTCGGACCGCGTGGTGCCGGACGACGAGCGGCGCAAGATCGCGCTGTTCACCAATGTGCTGCCGGAAGCCGTTATTTCGGTCACCGACGCCGACAGCATCTACAAGATCCCGGCCATGCTGCACAACCAGATGCTGGACGAGATCGTCTGTCACAAGCTGAACATCCTGGCCCGCGCTGCCGACCTGAGCGCGTGGACGCGCCTGATCGACGCGCTGGAGCATCCGGAGCGCGACGTGGACATCGCCTTCGTCGGCAAGTATGTCGACCTGACCGAGTCCTACAAGTCGCTGTCGGAAGCGCTGGTGCATGCCGGCATCCACACCCGCTCGCGCATCAACATCCACTACATCGACTCGGAAGCGATCGAGCGCGCCAGCGATGGCGGCCGCGCGCTGCTCGACCCGATGGACGCCATCCTGGTGCCCGGCGGTTTTGGTCGCCGCGGCGTCGAGGGCAAGATCGCCGCCATCCGCTATGCGCGCGAGAACGGTGTGCCTTACCTGGGCATCTGCCTGGGCATGCAGCTGGCAGTGGTCGAGTACGCCCGCAATGTGGCCGGCCTGACCGGTGCGCACAGCACCGAATTCGAGCGCAACGCGCCGCACCCGGTGATCGGCCTGATTACCGAGTGGATGAGCGCTGAAGGCAAGCTCGAGCGTCGCGACGAGTCGTCGGACATCGGCGGCACGATGCGTCTGGGCGGCCAGAACTGCAACCTCGCCGAGGGCAGCCTGGCGCGCGATATCTACGGCGCGGCCACAATCGTCGAGCGCCACCGTCACCGCTACGAGGTCAATAACCAGTACCTCGCCCAGCTCGAAAAGGTGGGCCTGCGCGTGTCCGGTCGTTCGCAGGACGCGACCGATCCGCTGTGCGAAATGATCGAGCTGCCGGACCACCCGTGGTTCGTCGCCTGCCAGTTCCACCCCGAATTCACCTCGACGCCGCGCGCCGGCCATCCGCTGTTTTCCGCCTTCGCCCGCGCGGCCATCGCCCGCCAGGACGCTCGCGGTGCGGTCAAGCGGTCCGTGCGCAAGGTGACGGGCTAAGGAGATCGCCATGAAACTGTGCGGATTCGACGTCGGCCTCGACAAGCCCTTCTTCCTCATTGCCGGCCCCTGCGTGATCGAGTCGCGCGAAATGGCTTTCGATACCGCCGGCAAGCTGAAGGAGATCACTGCCCGTCTGGGCATTCCCTTCATCTACAAGTCGTCCTTCGACAAGGCCAACCGCAGCTCGGGCAAGAGCTATCGCGGCCCGGGCATGCAAAAGGGACTGGAAATCCTGGCTGACGTGAAGCGCGAGCTGAACGTGCCGGTGCTGACCGACGTGCACACCGCGGAAGAAGCGCCCATCGTCGCGCAGTACGTCGATGTGCTGCAGACGCCGGCCTTCCTGTGCCGCCAGACCGACTTCATCCACGCCTGCGCCGCCACCGGCAAGCCGGTGAACATCAAGAAGGGCCAGTTCATGGCGCCGGGGGACATGAAGAACGTGGTCGACAAGGCGAAGGAAGCGAATGGCGGCGCCGACACCATCATGGTGTGCGAGCGCGGCGCCTCCTTCGGCTACAACAACCTCGTGTCCGACATGCGTTCGCTGGCCATCATGCGCAACACCGACTGCCCGGTCGTGTTCGACGCGACGCATTCGGTGCAGCTGCCGGGCGGGCAGGGCAGCACTTCGGGGGGGCAGCGCGAGTTCGTGCCGGTGCTGGCGCGCGCCGCCGTAGCCGTGGGTATCGCCGGCCTGTTCATGGAAACCCACCCGAATCCCGAGAAGGCGATGTCGGACGGCCCCAATGCCTGGCCGCTGCCGATGATGGAAGCGCTGCTGACCCAGCTGCGCGACCTCGACGCCGTCACGAAGAAGCACGGATTCCTCGAATCCGCCTTCGCCTGATGGTGCGGGACACGATCAAAATTCGAATTCAATAAATTTACTGAGGACCTGGAGCGACCATGAGTGCAATCGTCGATGTCGTCGCGCGCGAGATACTGGATTCGCGCGGCAATCCCACCGTTGAAGCGGACGTGCTGCTCGAATCGGGCATCATGGGCCGTGCGGCCGTGCCGTCCGGCGCCTCGACCGGTTCGCGCGAAGCCATCGAGCTGCGCGACGGTGACAAGGACCGCTATCTCGGCAAGGGCGTGCTGGCCGCGGTCGAGAACGTCAATACGGAAATTTCCGAAGCCATCATCGGCCTCGACGCCGAAGAGCAGGCCTTCATCGACAAGACCCTGATCGAGCTCGACGGCACCGAAAACAAGTCGCGTCTCGGCGCCAACGCCACGCTGGCGGTGTCGATGGCGGTGGCCAAGGCGGCGGCCGAAGAAGCCGGTCTGCCGCTGTACCGCTACTTCGGCGGCTCGGGTGGCATGGCCATGCCGGTGCCGATGATGAACGTGATCAACGGTGGTGCGCACGCCAACAACAGCCTGGATTTCCAGGAATGCATGATCATGCCGGTCGGCGTGACCAGCTTCCGCGAAGCGCTGCGCATGGGCGCCGAAGTGTTCCACGCGCTGAAGAAGCTCACCGACAAGAAGGGCTACCCGACCACGGTCGGTGACGAAGGCGGTTTCGCACCCAACGTCGGCAGCGCCGAAGAAGCACTGAACATGATTCTCGACGCCGCCTCGGCCGCCGGCTACGAGCCGGGCCGCGACGTGGTGCTGGCGCTGGACTGCGCCGCCTCCGAGTTCTACAAGGACGGCAAGTACCACCTCGAAGGTGCCGGCCTGACGATGGAATCGGCACAGCTGGTCGACTACCTCGCCACGCTGGCCGACAAGTTCCCCATCGTCAGCATCGAAGACGGCATGGCGGAAAACGACTGGGACGGCTGGAAGCTGCTGACCGAGCGCCTGGGCAGCCGCGTGCAGATCGTCGGCGACGACCTGTTCGTCACCAACACCAAGATCCTGAAGGAAGGCATTGCCCGCGGCATCGCCAACTCCATCCTGATCAAGATCAACCAGATCGGCACGCTGACCGAAACCTTCGCCGCTGTCGAAATGGCCAAGCGCGCGAGCTACACCGCGGTCATTTCGCACCGCTCGGGCGAAACCGAGGACAGCACCATCGCTGACATCGCGGTCGGCCTGAATGCGATGCAGATCAAGACCGGTTCGCTCAGCCGCTCCGACCGCATTGCCAAGTACAACCAGTTGCTGCGCATCGAAGAAGACCTCGGCGATACCGCGTGGTACCCGGGCGCCTCGGCGTTCTACAACCTGCGCAAGTAAGCGGGCAGGTCGGCGATCATGGTCCGCCACTGGCCGTCCTTGTTGCTGGTGGCGCTGATCGCCGCGCTGCAGTACCCGCTCTGGCTCGGCAAGGGCGGGTGGCTGCAGGCATGGGAAGCCGAGCGTGCGCTGGAAGCGCAGCGCGCGCTCAACAGCCGGCTCGAAGCGCGCAACGTCGCGCTGGAAGCGGATGTGAAAGACCTCAAGACCGGTTTTGACGCCGTCGAAGAGCGTGCACGCATCGAACTGGGCCTGGTCAAGCCTGGCGAAGTGTTCGTGCAGGTGCCGCGCAGCAAGCCCTGACCATCGTCAGGCGGATTTCGTCGTTTTTCCGGATGTTCAGACGTCGCGACGCAGCGTGCGCAGCCCGCTGATGCGCGACGCGAACCAGCCGTTGTCCAGTGCGTCGGTGCGTACGTACTTGCCGCGCGTGCTCGGCGCGTGGATGAAGCGTCCTTCGCCGGCGTAGATGCCCATATGCGAGTGCGGCTTGCCGCTGGTGTTGAAGAACACCAGGTCGCCCGGCTGCAGAGACGCGCGATCGACCGGTCGCGCCAGGCGGGCGATCTGCGCCGCGTTGTGCGGCAGGCGGATGCCGGCCACCTGCTCGAATATCCAGCTCACCATGCCGCTGCAGTCCAGCCCGCTGTCCGGGTTGCGACCGCCGAAGCGATACTGGTTGCCGATCAGTCCGAGCGCATAGATCACCGCGTCCTGCGCGTGGGCGTCGTCGGCCAGTTGCAGCGCCGTCGTCGGTGCCGTCGGCGGTGTCTGTACGACAGGCGGCTGCGGTGTGGCCGGCGCATCGGGCGCTGGCGCCGGCAGTGTGCCGCAGCCCGCCAGCAGCAGCGCTGCGGTGAGCGTGAGTGCTTGCTTACTTGCGGTCAATCTCGATCTGTCCGCTGATGTTCACGCTGACGCGCGACTCGCCGGCCTCGACCGGCATGTCGGCCATCGCCGCTTCGGCCATCGCCACCTTGCTGCGCATCAGCGGGCGCGGCGGCGGCATGCCGGAGGTGTTGTTCACATTCATGTGCAGCACGCGCCAGTTGCCGCCGAGCGACGCGGCGACGATCTTCGCGCGTGCGTTGAAGGCGGCGATGGCGTCGCCGATGGCGGCGTTCTCCGCTTCGCGCGCGGTGTCCTCGCTCGGTTCCAGCGTCAGCTGGCCGACTGCCAGCTGTGATTGCAGCTTGCCCAGCAGTTCGGACAGCGCCGCCTGGTCCTTCGATTCCAGCAACAGTTCCGAGCGCATGCGCCAGCTTTCGATGGTGCGGCCGTTCTTACTGTAGACCGGATAGGTCGAGGTGTTGCCGCTGCGCACCTTCACGCTGGAATAGGGCTTGGTCGTGGCGAGGGCGGCCTGCATCGCTGCATTCACCTTCTTCGCGAGCGGGCCGGGTGTGGTGTCGCCCAGTTCGATGTAGGCCTGGGCGCGCGCGAGATCGTTCTGGGCGAGGCGGGACGCTTCGGCGTTCAGGTCGACCACGATGCCTTCGCGCCGCGCGGCAGACGGTTCGGCCGCATTCGCGCCGGACACGCAGGCTGCAAGCAGCAGCCACAGGGGGTATTTCATTTGTGCTCCCGCAATCGTCATGACGACGGGAGTATAGCGGCCGGGGATTTCAGCGGCGACGGTGGATGTCCCGCTCTTCGTCGGCCTTGATGCGCACCGGCACGCGGGCGTGCTCCTCGCCCATCGCCGACAGCAGTGCGACGCCGAGCAGCGCCAGATAGGTCAGCACCGCCATCACCGTGGTTTCGCCGCTGGCGGCCAGCATGACGGCCGGCAGCACGTGGGCGCCGGTGAAGAAGAAGTGGGTGCGCTGGGTCATTGCGGTCTCCCGATGTCGGTGGTTCACCGGGATAACGACCGCCTGCGCGCCGGGCTGAAGGGTACGTCAGTCCTCAAGGTCATCAGACCCGGGGGACGGCCTGCAGACTGTCACGGTACAGGCGCGATTTCTCGACGTAGCCGGCGGCGCTGCGCATCAGCCCTTCGACCTCTTCGTCGGTGAGCTGGCGCACCACGCGGCCGGGCGAACCGAGGACCAGGGAACGGTCAGGGATGACGCGGCCCTCCGGAATCAGCGCATTGGCGCCGATCAGGCAGTTGCGGCCGATCACCACGCGGTTGAGGATGACGGCGTGGATGCCGACCAGCGAGCC
Source organism: Methyloversatilis sp. S146-33 (assembly GCF_059552495.1). The sequence continues at coordinate 120,467 of NZ_JCANOT010000023.1, read as the reverse complement.
GTCGCCGACGGTGCAGCCGTGCAGCATCGCGTGGTGGCCGATGGTGACGTCGCTGCCTATGGTCAGTGGCACGCCGTCGTCGATGTGCAGCACCGCGCCATCCTGTACATTCGAGCGCTCGCCGATCGAAATGTGGTCGTTGTCGGCGCGGATGACCGCACCGAACCACACGCTGGTGTCCGCCTTCAGTTCGGCGTCGCCGATGATGCTCGCGCTGGGTGCGATCCAGGTGCTGGAATGGACGACAGGTGTCTTGCCGTCGAGGGCGTACAGACTCATGCGGACTCCCGGCTGCCGCGACCGTCGGTCGGGCGAATTATTGTGCAATGCAACCAGGGTCGCGATTGTACGCGCATGCCTTGGTACCGGCGCAAGCGGCAGGCCGCGGGAACGCTTGTTCCGACATGGGAAAGGATAGCGATGAACGAAGCACTGGGCCGTTCGCTGGCCGATTTCGAAGCAGGGCGCATCGACATGGATGCGCTGATCGCAACCTGGCGTCGCCATGGTGTGGACGATGCGACGCTACCGGCCAAGTGGCGCGAAGTACTCGACGGCCTGCTGATGCGGCTCGAATCGGCGCGGCTGTTTTCGGGAGAAAGCTGTTCGTTCAGCCAGGGCGAACTGCTGGCAACGATGCGCGAATGGCTGAACCGGGTGCAGGCGCAGATCCAGGCGCAGCAGTAAGGGCGCGGACGGGTGATCGAGTGTGAGAGAATGAGAAACATTCCACTATTTCTCATGCGCTGACACGCCCCAGCCAACGCCAGGCCACGGGTCGGCGTGCGGAAGCTGCATCGTTCCGTACCGCCCGTGTTCGAATCCCATTACAGAGAACTGCTGAAGTTTCTGGCGCAGAAAGTTGCCAGCCGAGAAGACGCCGCGGATCTGGCTCAGGAGAGCTATGTGCGGGTGCTCACCATGGCGCGCGGTGGCAAGGCCATCGCCGACCCGCGCGCGCTGCTCTACCGTATTGCACGCAATCTGCTGGTCGACCGGCACCGCGCCGTTCGCGTGCGCGATCACGATGCACTCGACGCGCTGGCCGAAGCCGACCTGCCACCGGCACCGCAGCAGGACGAACCGGAACAGCTGTGCGCGGCCACCCAGGCCGCCCGTGCCTATGTGCGCACCATCGAGTCGCTGTCGCCGCGCACGCGCGAGGCTTTCGTCATGCATCTTTACGACGGCCTCCCTCAATCCGAGATCGCGCGCCGCATGGGCATTTCACGCAGCATGGTCGAGAAGCACATCGTGCGCGGGCTGATGGCCTGCCGCGCCTGCCGCAGTGCACTGCACAACGACGCGGGTCATCCAGACGGGCAGGACAAGGAATGAGCGCCGGACATGACATGTCACGGGAGCGCTCCCGGACTGCCGAGGATGCCTGTACGGATGCGGCCGCCCTTGAGGCGGCACGCTGGGTGGTGCGCCGGCGCGAACACGGGCCGGCAGTCGACGCCGCCCATCGCGCCTGGCTTGCCGAACACCCGGATCATCGCGCCGCTTGGCGGCAGATCGAGGCGACGCACGCCGATCTGCTCGCCTTGCCGGACGAGGTGGTGCGTGCGTTCCGGCGTCCGCCGTCGGCAGCGACGCCCGCGCCTGTGCGGCGTCGCCTTGTCGCATACGGGCCGCTGCTGGCCGGATTGTGCGCGGTACTCATGTTGGTGGCCGGGCTGAAACTGCTGTTGCCATTGTCGGCGCCCTCGGTGTTCGAACAGCGTTTCGCGACCACGCGTGGCCTGGTTACGTCGGTGGCGCTGCCCGACGGCAGCGTGCTCGATCTCGATACAGCCACCGGCGTGCAGGTCCGCTTTGACAATGCCGCACGCGAGGTCCGGCTGGACGAAGGGCAGCTCCGCCTCGACGTGCAACAGGATGCTGCACGGCCGTTGCGCGTGATTGCGGGGGACGTGCAAGTGACGGTGACCGGCACGCGTTTTTCGGTGCGCCACACCCGCACTGGCCTTGATGCCGGCGCCACGCGGATCATGGTCGAGCACGGCAGCGTGCTCGTCGAGCGGACGACCATGCCCGTGACCGCGCCCTTGCGGCTGGCTGCAGGCGACACCGTGCTGATCGAGCAGGGTCGCTGGCCCGACGCCATCGATCGGCTCGTATCGGCGGATGCGGCCTGGCGGGAGGGGCGCCTTAATTTCGTCGCCACGCCGATTGCCGCGGCGCTCGCTGAATTCGAACGCTACGGACCCACCGGGCTGGTGGTGGAGGATGCGGACGTGGCGGCACTGCGCATCGACGGCAGCTTCCGCGTGCAGCGTCTGGCCGATTTCCGGCGTGCGCTGGTGGAGGCGCTGCCGCTCAAGGTGGTGACGCGTGGCCCGACCCAGGTGCTGGTGGCGGACGGAGCGCGCGATCACTGAGATGCCGGACACCGCACCTGCATCCGTGTTTCGGCCGATGTCGCCATAGCGACTCCAATTGCGAACAAGAATTTTTCTTATTGAGGTGTGGATGTGAGCGACTGATCCGTCTTCTTCGATAGAGACCTTCTTTCATCTATCGAACACACGGAGCATCCACATCATGTCGTTGCTGTATCCGGCCCCGGCCATCCTGTCCTTCGCGCTGGCCCTGTCCGCTGCTGTCCCGTCCCTGGCCGCTGCCGAAGCGCCGGCCTCCCTCGATTTCCACATTCCGGCGCAGGCGCTCGGCCCGGCGCTGAATGCGCTGGCTGCACAGGCCGATCTGCAGTTGATGGTCGACTCCAGCCTGGTGAGCGGAAAGCGTGCGCCGGCGGTGAGCGGACGACTCACCCCGCAGCAGGCGCTGGACCGGATCCTTGCCGGCAGTGGCCTGGCGGCCGTGGTGCGCGGTCGCGCCGTCGTTGTGCAGCCGGCGCGGACCGACGAATCAGCTGTGCCGACCTTGCCCAGCGTGGCGGTCAATGCTGCATCCGTGGGGGAGACTGCGCTGGGGCCGGTCGATGGCTATGTGGCGCGGCGCAGCCTGACTGCGACCAAGACCGATGTTCCGCTGCAGGAGGTGCCGCAGTCGGTATCGGTGGTGACGCGCGAGCAGATGGAAACGCAGAACGCACAGACCTTGGTGCAGGCCCTGCAATACACGCCTGGCGTGCACGGCCTGACGGGCGACGCCAACAGCACGACCAGCGACGGCATGCAGATGCGCGGATTCAACGTGACCGGTTCGGCGCCCATGTACCTGAATGGAGCCAAGCTGTCGCGCAATGTGTTCGCCGGGGTGGCCGAGCCCTACGGGCTGGAACGCATTGAAGTGCTGCGCGGACCGGCATCCGTGCTGTATGGCTCGACCGCGCCGGGCGGTGTGGTGAACATGGTGAGCAAGCTGCCGGCGGCTGACATGGTGCGGGAAATCCAGCTGCGCACGGATACCTACGGGCGGGCCCAGGTGGCCGCCGACCTCGGGGGAGCCATCGACGAGGGCAGCGAATGGACCTATCGGCTGACCGGCCTGAGCCGGCGCAGCGACACCATGATCGATCACGTCGATGACGATCGCGATTTCCTGTCCGGGGCCCTGACCTGGCGGCCGGATACGGATACTTCGCTCACCCTGCTCGCGAACTGGCAGCACAACGACACCACCTATGTCTATGGCCTGCCGCGCGAAGGCGTGCTCACGAAGACGGCGAGCGGACGCATTTCACGCAGCCGCTTCGTCGGCGAACCGGGCTTTAACGGGTTCGACAGCCGCAACCACATGCTGGGCTATCTGCTGAGCCATCGCATCAACGAACAGATCGAACTGCGCCAGAACTTCATCTACTTCGATTCCGAGAGCCGCTACGGCGACATCTGGATCGGCGCGCTCGACGTGGCTCAGCGCACAGTGAGCCGGGGCGCCTATCACCGGACCGACCAGAACCGCAGCTGGAGTCTGGACAACCAGGTACAGATCAAGGGCCGTATCGGTGACACTGAACACACGGTGGTGGCCGGCGTCGATTTCACGAAGGCACGCTTCGAACGCCTGCAGTACAACGGCACGGTGGCGGCGCTCGACCTGTATGCGCCGGTGTACGGCGCTCCGGTCACGATGTCGACGAATGCCGCGATCGACAACGAAGAGCACACGCGCCAGACCGGCTTCTACCTGCAGGACCACATCAAGTTCGACCAGCGCTGGGTGCTGCTGCTGGGGGGCCGTTACGACCGCGTCGACGGCTATCTGCGCAATCACCTCAACAGCGTGCGCACCGATAGTTACGACGACAGTGCGCTGACCGGACGCGCCGGTCTGGTCTATCTGTTCGACAACGGCGTGGCGCCTTACCTGAGCTATTCGGAATCGTTCGAGCCGACCAATGGCCAGGACGTGAGCGGGCGCTCGTTCGAGCCGACCAAGGGCGAACAGTACGAGATCGGCGTGAAGGTGGCGCCGCCCGGCACACGCACCAGCTTCACCGCGGCCGTCTATGACCTGACACGGCGAAATGTCACCACCAGCGACCTGGCGAATCCCGGCTTCAGCATCCAGCAGGGCGAGGTGCGTTCGCGCGGTCTGGAACTGGAGGCGCGCGCCCACCTGAACCGGCAGTTGAGCGTCATCGCTGCCTACACCTACACGGACGCGGAAATCACCCGCAGCAACACCGGCAACGAGGGCGAACGGCCGGGCGGCGTGCCGCGCCACATGGCCTCGCTGTGGGCCGACTACCGCTTCGGCGAGCGCATGCCGGGACTCGGTGTGGGCGCGGGCATGCGCTATTTCGGAGATACCGAGAACAACGCCAATACCTATGTGGTGCCCTCCTATACGGTGACCGACGCGCGGATCGACTACCGGCTCGACCGTCACTGGCAGCTCGCGATGAATGTCGAGAACCTGTTCGACAAGCGCTACGCGGTGTGCACCTATGCCTGCTTCTACGGGCAGGAACGGCGCGCCACCGTGACAGCGGCCTACCGCTGGTGAGCGCGATGAACCGCCGGTGGTGGGTGTTGCTGCATCGCTGGGCCGGCCTGCTCATGGCCGGCTTCCTGGTGGTGGCCGGCCTGACCGGCGCCATCATTTCCTGGGATCACGAACTGGACGAATGGCTGAACCCGCATCTGCTCGAAGCGCAGGGGACGGGGGCCGTACGCGATCCCCTGCAACTCGCCGCGGACATCGAAGCCCGTCATCCGACAGTGCAGGTGACCTATGTCCCGCTGGTGTCGGAAGCCGGCCACAGCTGGGGCTTCGGTGTGGCGCCGCGCGTCGATCGGGCGCACGGCCGGTTGCACGAACCGGGCTTCAACCAGGTGTTCGTCCATCCTTCGTCCGGCGAAGAGCTGGGGCGGCGCGAGTGGGGCGCCGTATGGCCACTGTCGCGCGAGAACGTGGTGTCCTTCCTCTACAAGCTGCATTACAGCCTGCACGTGCCGGCGATGTGGGGCAGCAACCGGTGGGGCATCTGGCTCATGGGCGTCATCGCACTCATCTGGACGCTGGACTGTTTTACCGGTGCCTACCTCACGCTGCCGGCGCGTCAGCGCGCAACGGCAGCGCTAGCCGGGAGCACGCGGCGCAGCTTCTGGCAGCGCTGGCGGCCGGCATGGACGGTGCGTCCGGGCGGCGGTAGCTACCGTCTGAATTTCGACCTGCATCGTGCGGGCAGCCTGTGGACCTGGGGACTGCTGTTCATCGTGGCTTTCACGGCATTTTCGCTGAACCTGTACCGCGAGGTGTTCCTGCCGGTCATGTCCCGCGTGTCCGACGTGACGCCCACACCGTTCCAGCAACGCACGCCGGCGCCGCTGCTGGAACCGGTCGCGCCGGCAATCGGATTCGCGCAGGCGATCGCTGCCGGGCGCACCGAAGCGGTGGCGGCCGGCTGGTCGCATGCGCCGGGAAGCGTGTCGTACAACCGCATGTACGGCATCTACACCGTGTCCTTCTTCCAGCCGGAAGACGGACATGGTGTGGGCGGCGCAGGGCATCCGCGCGTCTGGGTCGATGGCCTGACCGGCGAGGCGCTGGGTCACATGGTTCCGTGGACAGGCACCGCGGCCGATCTTTTCGTGCACGCGCAGTTCCCGCTGCATTCCGGCCGCATCCTGGGGCTGCCCGGTCGCATCGCGATTTCCGCGCTCGGACTGGTGGTGGCAGGGCTGTCGATGACGGGCGTGTACGTGTGGTGGTACAAGCGGCGCGGCCGGGTGGCGAAGGAGCGGGCAGGGCAGAGTGCGATGGTGCCGGCGAAGTGTGCGGTGCGTCCGGGGCGGCACTGAGACGGGAAAGAAAAAAGGGCGCCCGCAGGCGCCCCTGAAGATGCGGAGCAGGCGGGTCAGAGCTTGCTCTTCACAACCTCGACAACACGGTCCGCCTCGGCCACCCACTTGGCCAGCAGGGCGTCGGTTTCGGCACGGCGCGAAGCGGCGAAATCGGCGTCCTTGATGCTGGGCACGTTGATGTCGACGTTCAGTGCGGCCGAACGCAGCGCGGCGACGGCGGCCAGAGCGGCCACACCGGCGTCCGATACGACGTTCTTGTTGCCCTTCTCGGCGGCGACCAGCGACAGCGCGATCACGTCGGCGCAGGCGCGGGCGCAGGCCAGCGGTGCGTCGGTCGCCTTCTTCAGACCGTCCTGGATCGCGGCCGAACGGGCGGCCTTCTGCTCGTCGGTGTCCTTCGGCAGACCGTAAGCGGCCATCAGGCCGTCGAAAGCTTCGACGTCGGCGCGGATGAAGTCGGTCAGCTGGGCGCGCAGCGCTTCCGCCTTGGCCAGCAGATCCTTCATTTCGCCTTCGACTTCGACGTAGGCTTTCTTGCCGATGGTCAGGTTGCACACCATGCTGACCAGCGCCGCGCCCATGCCGCCCATGATGGCCGCGGCACTGCCGCCGCCCGGGGTCGGCGCGCTGGAGGCGAGCTCGTCGAGGAAGGTGGTGACCGGCTTGTCCTTGATCATCGTCATGGCTCAGCCCACCATGGTTTTCGCCATCGCGTAGATTTCCGACGCGTCGAGCGAAATGTCGTTGCTTTCGAACAGCTTGCCGACGCAGGCGCGCTGCAGCGCGATCTTCAGCGCGCCGAAGCCGATGGCGCCGAACACGATCTTGCCGTGCTTGACCACGCCCTTGTCCATCATGTCGATGCCTTCGATGCCCAGCGGCGGCGTCGCGTTGGCGTCGGCAATCATTTCCAGCGTCGGGTTGTCTTTCCAGTGACGCTCTTCCAGCAGCTGGATGCCGCCGGCGCCGGTGGCGATGACCACGTTCGCGCCTTCGATGGCGCGGGCGCGGGCGTCGTTGTCAGCCGCTTCGGCAACCGACACGTCGAGATTGAAGTTGGCCTTGAGCTGCTTGGCCGCTTCTTCGGCGGTGGCGATCTTGCGCGACACCAGCGTCACCGTGGCGCCCTCGCTGGCCAGCATCACGGCAGCGCGCGTGCCCACCGGGCCTGTGCCGCCGAGGATGACCGCCTTCTTGCCCTTGAGCGAACCGCTGTGCGCCAGCCAGGCAACGCAGGCTGCCGCAGTGGTGTTGGAGCCGTTCGAATCCAGCATCACCGACACGCGGAAGTTCGAGAAGAACTTCTTCTTGACCGCCTTGAACAGCGTCTCGCCTTCGGCCATGTTGCTGCCGCCGATGAAGATGGCGGTGTTCTTCTTGTCCTTCGGTGCGCGGGTGAAGATCGCACCGTCGACCATGGCGCCGACGTTGTGCGGATGCACGCCGCCGTAACCGATCACGTGGTCCGCGCCGCCGTCGTGGCACACGACGCTGTCGAACACCGACGGATGTTCATCGGTATCGAATTGGTAAAGCAGTTTTTTCATTGTGATGTCTCGGAGGTCTGAAAGGGGGTAGGCCGCCGGCCGCACAGCCGGCGTGCTCTGATCAGGTCACGGTATTGACGGGGCTGCCCTTGACGTAGGCTTCGACGTTGTCGATCAGCTGGTCGGCCAGGAACTGCATCGCGCCGTCCGAGGCCCAGGCCACGTGCGGCGTCAGGATGAAGTTGGGCAGGCGCAGGTCGAGCAGCGGGTTGCCTTCCTTCGGCGGTTCCTTGGTCAGCACGTCGAAACCGGCGCCGCCGATGATGCCTTCCTTCAGCGCGGTCACCAGGTCTTCCTCGTGCACCAGGCCGCCGCGGGCGGTGTTGATCAGGATGGCGCTGCGCTTCATCTTCTTGAACTGCTCCATGCTGAACATGTTGCGGCTTTCCGGCGTCAGCGGGCAGTGCAGGGAGATGATGTCGGACTGAGCCAGCACTTCCTCGACCGGCGTGAATTCCACGCCCGGTGCCTTCGGGCCCGGGTGGTCGGCGAACAGCACCTTCATGCCGAAGCCGCGGGCGATCTTGGCCGTACCCTGACCGAGCACGCCTTCACCGAAGATGCCGATGGTGCTGTCGAAGAGATCGTAGATCGGGTGGTCGAAGAAGCAGAACTGGTCCACTTCCTGCCAGCGGCCGCGCTCGACGTCCTGGCGGTAGGCGATGATGCTGCGGCGCAGGGCCAGGATCAGCGCGAACGCGTGTTCCGGCACGGTGTGCACCGCGTAGTTGCGGATGTTGGACACGACGATGCCGCGCTCGCGGCAGGCCGGCACGTCGATCACGTCGTAGCCGGTGGCGGCCACGCCGATCATCTTCAGATTCGGCAGCTGGGCCAGCACGTCGCCGCGCAGCGGCACCTTGTTGGTGATGGCGACGGTGGCGTCCTTCAGGCGTTCGACGATCTGGTCCGGGGCGGTGGTGTCGTACTCGGCCCAGGTGTGGTCGAAGGACGGACGACGGACATTGGCCTTCAGCGTGGAGCGGTCGAGAAACACAACGTGGTGCGACATGTCTCTTCCTTCTGTTCTATGGATGTAAAAGGCCGGGCGAACCCGGCCGAGCAGCAGACACGCAGGCCCGCCGGAGCGGGCCGCCGCAATATTACTTCGCCTGCGGAGCGTTCGTGCGCCAGTAGGTCGAGGCAGCCGCCACGCCCGAACCCGGGGTGACGTTGATGCCGTTGTCCAGCATCGACATTTCGGCACCGGCGATCGCGCTCATCAGCGACAGCGCGTTCAGGTCGCCGAGGTGACCGATGCGGAACACCTTGCCGGCAACCTTCGACAGGCCAGCGCCCAGCGACAGGTTGTACTTGTTGTACGCATTGCTGATCACCTTGGCGGCGTCGAAACCTTCCGGCACCAGAATGGCGCTGACGGTGTTCGAGTACCACTCCGGTGCCTTGGCGCACAGGTTCAGCTTCCAGCCTTCCTGGACGGCGGCGCGGACACCGTTGGCCAGGTATTCGTGGCGGGCGAAGATGTTCTCCAGGCCTTCCTCGAAAATGGTGTTCAGCGCTTCACGCATGCCGTACAGCATCGGGATCGACGGCGTGTAGGGGAAGTAGCCGGTGGCGTTGTTGCGCATCATGTCGCCGATGTCGAAGTAGCAGCGACGTGAGGTCGCGGTTTCCATCGCCTTCAGCGCCTTCGGGCTCATGCCCAGGATGCCCATGCCGGCCGGCAGCATGAAGCCCTTCTGCGAACCGGACACCGTGCAGTCGACGCCCCACTCGTCCATGCGGAAGTCGATCGACACCAGCGACGACACGGTGTCGACCATCAGCAGCGCCGGGTGGTTGGCGTTGTTCATCGCCTTGCGCACCTTGGCGATGTCGCTCGACACACCGGTGGCGGTCTCGTTCTGGCAGGCCAGCACGGCCTTGATCTTGTGCTCCTTGTCGGCGCGCAGGATTTCTTCGTACTGGTCATAGGGCACGCCGGTGCCCCACTCGACGTCGAGCACCTGGACTTCGAAGCCCAGACGCTGCGCCATGTCGGCCCACAGGTGGCTGAACTGGCCGAAGCGCGAGCACAGCACCTTGTCGCCCGGCGACAGCGTGTTGGTCAGCGCCGCTTCCCACATGCCGGTACCGGATGCCGGGAAGGTGAAGATGGTGCCTTCGGTCGTCTTGAACACCTTCTTCAGGTCGGCCAGCACCGACAGCGCCAGTTCCGGGAACTTGGGCGAGCGGTGGTCTTCCTGCGGCACGACCATGGCGCGCAGGATGCGCTCCGGCGTGTTGGTGGGACCAGGCACGTAAAGATGGTTACGACCGGCGATTCGAGACATGGCGAAACTCCTGTAATTGCTTTGAAAGGTGTCGGGGTGGCTGACCGCTTGTTTTATTTGTTGCGGCCGTAGACCGGGAACGCGTCGCACAGCTTGGTGACGTCGGCGACCACGCGTGCGATCACGGCGTCGTCGTTCGGTGCGTCCAGCACGTCCACGATCAGATTTGCAACTTGCTTCGCCTCGGCTTCCTTAAAGCCGCGGGTCGTCATGGCAGGGCTGCCGATTCGAATGCCACTGGTCACGAACGGCTTTTGCGGGTCGTTCGGGATGGCATTCTTATTGACCGTGATGTGTGCACGGCCCAGCGCTGCTTCTGCGTCCTTGCCAGTGATGTTTTTGGCACGCAGATCGACGAGGAACAGGTGGGACTGGGTGCGGCCCGAAACGATGCGCACGCCACGCTCGACGAGCGTTTCGGCCATCACCTGGGCGTTCTTCAGCACCTGTTGCTGGTAAGTCTTGAATTCCGGGGTCGCGGCTTCCTTGAAGGCGACGGCCTTGGCCGCGATGACGTGCATCAGCGGACCGCCCTGGATACCCGGGAAAATCATCGAATTCAGCGGCTTCTCAAACTCTGCCTTGGCCATGATCACGCCACCGCGCGGGCCGCGCAGCGTCTTGTGCGTGGTCGAGGTGACGAAGTCGGCGATGCCGATCGGGCTCGGGTACAGGCCGGCAGCGACCAGGCCGGAGTAGTGGGCCATGTCGACCAGCAGGTAGGCGCCGACCGAATCAGCGATCTCGCGGAAGCGCTTGAAATCGATGTGCAGGGCGTAGGCGGACGCACCGGCCACGATCATCTTCGGCTTGTGTTCCTTGGCCAGCGCTTCGACCTGTGCGTAGTCGATCGCTTCGGTTTCCGGATCCAGGCCGTAAGCCACACCCTTGTAGATCTTGCCGGAGAAGTTCACCGACGAACCGTGCGTCAGGTGACCGCCGTGGGCCAGCGACATGCCGAGGATGGTGTCGCCCGGCTGCAGCATCGCCATATAGACACCAGCGTTGGCCTGCGAACCCGAATGCGGCTGCACGTTGGCGTATTCGGCGCCGAACAGTGCCTTGAGGCGATCGATCGCCAGCTGTTCCGCGACGTCAACATGCTCACAGCCACCGTAGTAACGCTTGCCCGGATAACCTTCGGCGTACTTGTTCGTCAGTACGGAGCCTTGGGCTTCCATGACCGCCGGGCTGGCGTAGTTTTCCGACGCGATCAGCTCGATGTGGTGTTCCTGACGGGCGTACTCCGCTTCCATGGCGGCCCACAGTTCGGGGTCGGAATGGGCGATGGTCTGTTTCGGGTCAAACATTCGGATTACCTTTCTGAGTGAGCTTTCGGCCCGCGTCCTCTGCAGGCCTTATGAAGTAATACAAGGCAAGCAGACTATATCTGATGGATCAAGGGCCTCGTATCGGACTTTCTTATTGCCGTGATAAGTATAAGTGAAGCTTAATTGAAAAGACCTCATCCATAATTCTTTACAACGAATCCGGTGTTCGACCCTGTGCGGGCACCTCGCGGTTCAGCGATGAACCACCACTCTCTTCCACACGACAGAAGGTGAAGCATGGACATTCACGAGTACCAAGCGAAAGAGCTTTTGGCGGGCTTCGGCGTGCCGGTGCCGCGCGGCAGCGTGGCCTACAGCCCCGACCAGGCCGTCTATACGGCGACGGAACTGGGCGGCTGGCACTGGGCGGTGAAGGCCCAGGTGCACTCCGGAGCCCGCGGCAAGGCTGGCGGCATCAAGCTGTGCAAGACCTACCATGAGGTCGATGCCGCCGCCCGCGAACTGCTGGGCAAGCGCCTGGTGACCATCCAGACCGGCCCGGAAGGCAAGCCCGTTCAGCGCGTCTACGTGGAAGTGGCCGAGCCGTTCGAGCGCGAACTCTATCTGGGCATCGTGCTGGACCGCAAAGCCGAGCGCGTTCGCGTCATCGCCTCTGCCGAAGGTGGGATGGAAATTGAAGAATTGGCACACAGTGCTCCGGAAAAGATCATGCAGGTCGTGGTCGAACCGGCGGTCGGCCTGCAGGCTTTCCAGGCCCGCCAGATCGCTTTCGGTCTGGGCCTGTCGATCAAGCAGGTGTCGCGTGCGGTGACCGCGATCATGGGCGCCTACCGCGCCTTCCGCGACCTCGACGCCACCATGGTCGAAATCAACCCGCTGGTCGTGACCAAGGACGACCGCGTACTGGCGCTGGACGCCAAGATGTCCTTCGACGACAACGCGATGTTCCGCCAGCGTGCCGTGGCCGACATGCGCGATCCGTCGCAGGAGGATCCGCGCGAAGTGCAGGCCGCCGAGCACAACCTGAACTACGTCGGCCTCGACGGTGACATCGGCTGCATCATCAATGGTGCCGGTCTGGCCATGGCCACGATGGACACCATCAAGTACGCCGGCGGCGCACCGGCCAACTTCCTCGACGTCGGCGGCGGCGCCTCGCCCGAGCGCGTGGCCAATTCCTTCCGCCTGGTGCTGTCGGACAAGAACGTGAAGGCCATCCTGGTGAACATTTTCGCCGGTATCAACCGCTGCGACTGGGTGGCCCAGGGCGTGGTTCAGGCCTGCAACGACATCGACATCACGGTGCCGCTGATCGTCCGTCTGGCCGGTACGAACGAGGAAGAAGGCCGTCGCATCATCCGCGAGAGCGGTCTGCCCATCATCAGCGCCGATTCGCTGACCGAAGCGGCCCAGAAGGCGGTCGATGCCGCCCGCGCCCACGCCGCCAGCTGAGCACAAGAGGATTTAGACATGAGCATTCTGATCAACGAAAAGACCAAGATCATCGTCCAGGGCTTCACCGGCGACAAAGGTACCTTCCACGCCAAGGAGATGATCGAGTACGGCACCAACGTCGTCGGCGGCGTGACCCCGGGCAAGGGCGGCACCACTCACCTCGGCAAGCCGGTGTTCAACACGGTGGCCGACGCGGTCGCCGCGACCGGTGCCGAAGCGTCGATCACCTTCGTCGCGCCGGCCTTCTGCGCCGACGCCATCATGGAAGCGGCCGACGCCGGCATCCAACTGGTGTGCTCGATCACCGACGGCATCCCGGCGCAGGACATGATGCGCGTCAAGCGCTACTTCATGCGCTACCCGAAGGAGCGTCGCACGCTGATGGTCGGCCCGAACTGCGCCGGCATCATCAGCCCGGGCAAGGCCATGCTGGGCATCATGCCGGGCCACATCTACAAGCAGGGCAACATCGGCATTGTGTCGCGTTCGGGCACGCTGGGCTACGAAGCGGCTGCGCAGATGAAGCAGCTGGGCATTGGCGTGTCGACCTCGGTCGGCATCGGCGGCGACCCGATCAACGGCTCGTCCTTCCTCGACCACCTGATGAAGTTCCAGGAAGACCCGGACACCCACGCCGTGGTGATGATCGGCGAAATCGGCGGCCCACAGGAAGCCGAAGCGTCCGCCTGGGTGAAGGAGAACATGAAGAAGCCGGTGATCGGCTACGTCGCCGGCCTGACCGCACCGAAGGGCCGCCGCATGGGCCACGCCGGCGCCATCATCTCGGCGGCCGGTGACTCGGCTGCAGAGAAGTCGGAAATCATGCGTTCCTTCGGCCTGACCGTCGCGCCGAGCGCCGGCGAGCTGGGCAGCACCGTGGCCTCCGTCCTGGCCAAGCTGTAAGAGCAGAGCAGCACGGGGCGTGCGGAGCGCGCCCTGCTTTCCGTCCGCCCCGGTGGGGCGGACGCCCGCCACCAGCCTGCGAGACTCCCACCGTGGTGAGTGATCCCATTTCCGTTCCCGCGTCTGCCGACGCCTCCGGGGCGGCTTTCTCGGAAAAGGCGATCGACCTGCTGTTTTCGCTGCTGCGCGAAGTGGTCGAACGTCACCATCCCGAACTGCTGCCGGTGCTTGCCGGCGAGTCGGGCAACAGCCTTTCCCCACAGATGCTGGGCCGTGCCATCCAGGCCCAGGGCATCCTGTTCCAGCTGCTGTCGATCGCCGAACAGAACGGCGCCATGCGCAAGCGGCGCGAAATCGAGCGCCACCAGGGCCGCGAAAGCCTGCCCGGCACCTTTGCCAGCGTGCTGGCCTCGGCGAAGAAGGCCGGCCTGTCACCGGAGCGCGTGCGCGAGGCCTTCGCCGGCCTCAAGGTGCGCCCGGTGCTGACCGCGCACCCGACCGAAGCCAAGCGCGTGACCGTGCTGGAGCGCCATCGTCGCATCTACCGCATGCTGATCGAGCTCGAGTCGCCGCGCTGGACGCCGCGCGAGCGCCACGATCTCGAAGACGCGCTGCGCAACGAAATCGAACTGCTGTGGCTGACCGGCGAACTGCGCCTCGAAAAACCGAATGTGTCGCAGGAAATCGCCTGGGGCCTGCACTTCTTCAACGAAACGTTGTTCGAGGTCGGCCCCGACGTGCTGGCGCGCGCCGACGAGGCGATGGCGCAGCATTTTGGCGAAGCGGATCTGCCGGGTTTCCTCGAATTCGGTTCCTGGATAGGCGGCGACCGCGACGGCAACCCCTTCGTTACCAATGCAATCACGCGCGGTGCGCTGGTCGAATGCCGGCTGGCCAGCCTGCGCCGCCACCGTCAGTCGGTGCTCGAACTGCTGCGCGGCCTGTCGGTGACCGAAGCGTCGCTCATGTTGTCCGGTGACTTCCGCGACGCGCTGATGCTGGCGCTGGAAGAGAGCGGCGAGGGCAATGCGATTGCCGCGCGCAATCCGGGCGAACCGTTCCGCCAGTTCCTGGTGTGCGTGCTGGGCAAGCTGGACGACACCATTACCTGCACCCAGGCGGAAGAGGGCGCGGCCTGTCGTCGCGGCTACGAATCCGCCGACCGCCTGATCGCCGACCTGCGCACGCTGGAAGCCGGCCTGCGCGACGCGAAGCTCGGCCGCATCGCCGACACCGAAGTGGTGCCGCTGCGCCGCCAGATCGAAATGTTCCGCTTCAGCACCGTGCGTCTCGACGTGCGCGAGAACTCGACCCGCGTCACGCAGACGCTGGAAGCGCTGTGGCGCGCCAGCCGCGGCGAGCCGGACGACGTGCCGGCGCCGGCGCAGGACAGCGCCGAGTGGCGCGAGTGGCTCTTGGCCGAACTGGCCGCGCCGCGCGCCGGCGTACGCGACACCAGCGGCCTGCCGGCGGTGGCGGCCGAAACGCTGGGCCTGTTCCGGCTGATCGCCGACATGCGTCCGCGCGTCGGCCGCGAAGCCTTCGGCAGCTTCATCCTGAGCATGACGCGCAATGTGTCGGACGTGCTCGGCGTCTATCTGCTGGCGAAGGAAGCCGGTCTGTACGCCGATCCGGCCGGCGTCGAGCGCTGTTCGCTGCCCATCATGCCGCTGTTCGAAACCATCGACGACCTGCGTCGCGCGCCGGCCATCATGCGCGAGCTGCTGGCCATGCCGCTGATCAAGCGCTCGGTGCGTGCGCTGGGCGGCGTGCAGGAAGTGATGATCGGCTACTCCGACTCGAACAAGGACGGCGGCTTCCTGTCGTCGAACTGGGAGCTGTTCAAGGCGCAGCAGAAACTGACCGCGGTCGGCGGCGAAGCCGGCGTCAAGATCGCCTTCTTCCACGGTCGCGGCGGTTCGGTCAGCCGCGGCGGCGTGCCGGCAGGGCGCGCGATCGCCGCGCAGCCCGCCGGTTCGATCCAGGGCCTGTTCCGGCTGACCGAGCAGGGCGAGGTGATTTCGAGCAAGTACGCCAACAAGGGGACGGCCGCCTTCAACCTCGAACTGCTGGCCGCCAGCGTGTTCGACCACGCGCTGAAATCCGGCCGCGCCGACGGCCCGCACGCAGTGCCCGAGTTCGATGACGCACTCGAAGCGCTGTCGGGCGCCGCGCACGCGGCCTACCAGAACCTGATCTCGAATCCAGCGCTGGTCGGCTACTTCCAGGAAGCCAGTCCGCTGGAAGAGATTTCGCTGCTCAACATTGGCTCGCGCCCGGCGCGCCGCTTCGGCGCCAAGTCGCTGGCCGAACTGCGCGCGATCCCGTGGGTGTTTGCCTGGTCGCAGAACCGCCACATCGTCACCGGCTGGTACGGCGTCGGCTCCAGCCTCGCCAATTTCATCGGTGTGCGCGGTGCCAGTGGCGAAGCGCTGCTGGCGCGCATGTTCAACGAGTCGCCGCTGTTCCGCCTCATCGTCGATGAAGTGGAAAAGACGCTGGCCGTGGTCGATCTCGACATCGCCCGCGAATACAGCCAGCTGGTGGCCGACGCCGGTGTGCGCGAAGAGGTGTTCGGCATGATCGCCCGCGAGTACGACATCACGCGCACGCAGATCCTGCGCCTGTCGGGCACCCGCGGCCTGGCCGAGCGCTTCCCCGACTACCGCCAGAAACTCGACCACCGGCTGCCGGTGGTCAACCAGGTGAGCCGCCAGCAGATTTCGCTGCTGCGCGCTTTCCGCATGACCGACGACGCCGCGCGGAAAGAGGAATTCCGCAAGGCCCTGCTGCTGTCGATCAACTGCGTGTCCGCCGGCTTCGGCGCCACCGGCTGATCGTCCGACCCGACTTCTGAACCGACTTCGCACCATCCACCGGAGGAGACATCCATGAGCTTCACGATCATCGAACAAGCCACGCCCCGCCTGCACCGTTCCGAACTGGCCGTTCCGGGTTCCAACCCGGGCATGTTCGAGAAGGCCGCCAAGTCGGCTGCCGACATCATCTTCCTCGACTGCGAGGACGCGGTCGCGCCGGACGACAAGGAGCAGGCGCGCAAGAACATCATCGAGGGCCTGAACGACATCGACTGGGGCAACAAGACCATGATGGTGCGCATCAATGGTCTCGACACCCACTACATGTACCGCGACGTGGTGGACATCGTCGAAGCCTGCCCGCGCCTGGACATGATCCTGATCCCGAAGGCCGGCACCGCCGCCGACGTGTACGCGGTCGACATGATGGTCACGCAGATCGAGGCAGCCAAGAAGCGCACCAAGCGCATCGGCTTCGAAGTGCTGATCGAGACCGCGCTCGGCATGGCCAACGTCGAAGCGATCGCGCAGTCGTCGAAGCGCCTCGAAGCGATGAGCTTCGGCGTGGCTGACTACGCCGCCTCGACCCGCGCCCGCACCACCGTGATCGGTGGCGTGAACAAGGACAGCGTGGTGCTGACCGACAAGGACGAGCAGGGCAACCGCCAGTCCTTCTGGACCGATCCGTGGCACGCCGCACAGACCCGCATGATGGTCGCCTGCCGCGCCTACGGCCTGCGTCCGATCGACGGCCCGTTTGGTGACTTCAACGATCCGGACGGCTATATTTCCGCGGCGAACCGCGCTGCGGTGCTGGGTTACGAAGGCAAGTGGGCCATTCACCCGTCGCAGATCGAACTGGCGAACAAGGTCTACACGCCGTCGGAAGCCGAAGTGACCAAGGCACGCCGCATTCTCGAAGCGATGGCGCAGGCGGCGAAGGAAGGCCGCGGTGCGGTGTCGCTCGACGGTCGCCTGATCGACATCGCCAGCATCCGCATGGCCGAAGCGCTGATCGCCAAGGCCGACACGATCGCCGCGGCACGCTGAGCGTGCGGCAGCGCGGCCGGGGAGGGCCCGGCCGCGTGATCAATATAAGAAGCAGATGAAGCAGATGCAGTAACGGCGGGTAGTGAGGCCCGCCGCTTTCCACCCCGATTGACGACTACACGGAAAAAACCAATATGGCATCCGATATCGAAATCGCCCAGCAGGCGAAAATGCAGCGCATCAGCCAGGTGGTGTCCAAGCTGGGCATCCCGGAAGACGCGATCGAGCCCTACGGCCACTACAAGGCCAAGGTGTCGCTCGACTACCTGAACAGCCTGAAGGACCGTCCGGACGGCAAGCTCATCCTGGTCACCGCGATCAGCCCGACGCCGGCAGGCGAAGGCAAGACCACGACCACCGTCGGTCTGGGCGACGCGCTGAACCGTATCGGCAAGAAGACCATGATCTGCCTGCGCGAGCCCTCGCTGGGCCCGGTGTTCGGCGTCAAGGGCGGTGCGGCGGGCGGCGGCTACGCGCAGATCGTGCCGATGGAAGACATCAACCTGCACTTCACCGGTGACTTCCACGCCATCGGCGCCGCGCACAATCTGCTGTCGGCGCTGATCGACAACCACATCAACCACGGCAACGAACTGCGCATCGACCCGCGCCTGATCCAGTGGAAGCGTGTGGTCGATATGAACGACCGCGCACTGCGCAAGATCACCATCGGCCTCGGCGGCACCGCCAACGGCTTCGTGCGGGAGGACGGCTACGACATCGTGGTCGCGTCCGAAGTCATGGCCATCCTGTGCCTGGCCAATTCGCTGATGGACCTGAAGGAACGTCTCGGCCGCATCATCATCGGCTACACCCTGGGCGACAAGAAGCCGGTGTACGCGAGCGACCTGAAGGCGCAGGGCGCCATGGCCACGCTGCTGAAGGATGCGATCAAGCCGAACATCGTGCAGACGCTGGAGAACAACCCGGCCATCATCCACGGCGGCCCCTTCGCCAACATCGCGCACGGCTGCAACTCGGTCACCGCGACCAAGGCCGGCCTGAAGATGGCCGACTACGTCGTGACCGAAGCCGGCTTCGGTGCCGACCTCGGCGCCGAGAAGTTCATCGACATCAAGTGCCGCATGGCCGGGCTGAACCCGTCGGCCGTCGTGCTGGTCGCCACTATCCGCGCGCTGAAGTTCCACGGCGGCGTGAAGAAGGAAGACCTGAACCAGGAAAACCTGGCCGCGCTGGAAAAGGGCATCGTCAACATCGAGCGCCACCTGAAGAACATCACCGAGCACTACGGCCTGCCCTGCGTCGTGTCGGTGAACCACTTCACCTTCGACACCGACGCCGAAATCGCGCTGCTGAAGAGCCGTATCGAAGCGCTCGGCGGCAAGTTCGTGATCGCCCGTCACTGGGCGAGCGGCGGTGCCGGCGCCGAAGAACTGGCGCGCATGGTTGCCGACATCTGCGACAACGCACCGGGCAAGCACACTTTCGTCTACGACGAGAACGCGACGCTGCAGGACAAGATCACCACCATCGCCACCAAGATCTATGGCGCCGGCGCGGTGACCTTCTCCGACGCCGCCCGCAAGCAGCTCGAAAGCTGGAACGCCGACTACGGCCGTTTCCCGGTCTGCATGGCGAAGACCCAGATGTCCTTCTCCGCCGACCCGGCTGCCCGCGGCGCACCGAGCGGCCACACGCTCAACGTGCGCGAAGTGCGCCTGGCCAACGGCGCAGGTTTTGTGGTCGCCATCTGCGGCGACATGATGACCATGCCGGGCCTGCCCAAAGTGCCGGCGTCGGAAAAGATCGACATCGACGAGCACGGCAAGGTGTCGGGACTGTTCTGATCACGGACCGAGCCGAGCAACAGAAACGCCGCCCTTGGGCGGCGTTTCTGTTTGCGCGCGCATGTTTTGACTGCGCAGCGCGTCCTGGGGGAATGTTTACCTGCCGCGTATGAAATCCAGCAGATCCCCGGTGAGACGTTCCTTGTGTGTGGCGAACAGGCCGTGCGGTGCGCCGTCGTACTCGAGCAGCATGGAGTTCGCGATGCCCCGCGCC
This sequence comes from Methyloversatilis sp. S146-33, assembly GCF_059552495.1. The sequence goes on along the minus strand of NZ_JCANOT010000023.1, from coordinate 100,864 downwards.
GTCGGCCTGGCCGACGCTTCGATCGGCACGGTCCTGTCGTCGGTGCCATGGATGATCAGTGTCGGCACCTGGAAGGCGGCGAGCTCGCTGCGGAAGTCGGTGCCCGAGAAGGACTTCACGCAGTCCAGTGTGGCCTTCAGGCTGGCCTGCATCGCCACGCTGCGCGCCCATTCGAGCAGTTCGTCGCTGACCGGATGGGACATGATGCCGACGCCGAAGAAGTCCTTGAAGAAGCCGCTGAAGAATTTGGCGCGGTCGTCGTTGATGGCCGCAGCCGTGGTGTCGAAGGCGCTCTGTTCCGTGCCGTTCGCGTTGTCGGAGGTCTTCAGGCGGAAGGGCAGCACCGACGACACGAGGACCGCTTTCGCCACCAACCTGCCGCCGTGGCGAGACATGTAGCGGGCGACTTCGCCGCCGCCCATCGAGAAGCCCACGAGCACGGCGTCCTGCGCGCCGGTCTGCTCGATCACGCTCGCCAGGTCGTCGGCCAGCGTGTCGTAGTCGTAGCCCTGCCAAGGCTGCGATGAGCGGCCAAAGCCACGACGATCGTACGCGATGGTGCGGTATCCCGCCTCGGCGAGGGCCATCGCCTGATCGTCCCAGCTATCGGCGGACAGTGGCCAGCCATGAATAAGTATGACCGGCTGGCCGCTGCCCCAGTCCTTCACGTACAGCTTGCTCTGGTCGTGCGTGGTGACGGAGTACATAGGTGTTTCCCTTTTCGGTGGAGTGTCTGCCGTCCCGCAGGCCATGCACTGCGGCGACGCCATAGGAGCCGAAAACCTGCTGCGCCGCATCGCGTTCCGGCAGCACGTATACGACGGCTCCGTTCATCGCGTTGTGCGCGCCAAGGTAGGTTTCGTAGAAGACGACGGGCACGTTGATGCACCCGTAGGAAATGCGGTTGTCGTCGCTGCTCGCGGTGGCCAGCCGGTGCAGCCGCTGCTCTTCCGGTCGGGTCGTGCGCACGCGGTGCATCGATACGGCAGCGGCATAGTCGATCCATACGACATCCTCGCCCAGCGTGTTGCGACCGCGCTGCGCCAGGAAACGCCCGGCTGGCGTGGTGCGCTCGTCGGGTCGTATCTGTTCCATCGGCCGGTCGCCTATCCCCGGCACCGAGTGATCGCCGTGGGCGGCACCCAGCAGCACCGGCGCCGACGCGAGGAGGCGGGCATCGGCGGCGAAGGCATACAGCCTTGCAGCCTTCTTGTCGACGACGAAGAAGCGGGCGCCCGCGTTGTCGTGCGTATCGGCGACCCAGTCCGCGACATGGCGAACGTCGTCCGACGCTGCGCCCGCGTCGATATCCGCGAATCGCGGGCTCGATTCGATCAGCCCGGCGTCCGCCGGGTTTGCAGGTTGCCGGCCCGCCGCGACCGGAAGAAGAAGCGCCAGCGCGGCAAGGCCGACGCCCACGCCACGCCGGACCGCGCCTGCGGCATCCATGTCTGCATGCGGACTTGCCGCTCTGCCGGACGGTTTCACGGAACGTCGATCAACGACACGGTTCAACCGGTCGTGTCATCTGCTCCGTCAGTTGCGATCGGCGCGTGCGACGAGCTCGCCCGAGCTGCTTTCGCCGGCACCGGTGGGCTTCTCGTTCGACATGTCGCGCAGGGCCCTGGCGCGTTCGCGCTCAACATCCGTTTCGCGGGCTGCGCTGGATGAGGTACTGCCCGTCTGCCCCTTCTCATGTTCCTGCAGGGCAGGGTGAGAGGGCATGGCCTGACTGTCGGCACCGCCCTTTTCGACAACCAGAGGGCTGCTGACCTGACCGGACGATTTGTCGGGGCTGTTCTGGTTCTGCGCGTAGGCAAAACCGATGACGCCCATCACTGACAGGGCGCTGAGGGTGGAAACGAGGACTTTTGAGGTTTTCATGCGTGGACTCCTTGAAGGAAAGGGTGTGCTCTGCCGGCAAAGCCGGATGAACATCAACCTAGACCCATCGCGCAAGGAACTCGGTGCGGCAGCGCACTGAGGTGTGTCATGCCCCTGGCACATCGCAAGCGGACAGGACATCCTGCGCTGGCAAGGAGGCCGGACGGCAAAAGTCCCCTGAAGCTCGTCGCGGCACGGCGCCGAAGATGCTCAGCCCGACAGGATCTCGTCCGCATGAATGATCGCCCGCGCGATCTCCTCCGTCGGCACGCGCTTGCTCATCGCCTGTTCGCGAATGATCTTGTAAGCCTCGGCATCGCTGACGCCGCGGGTGCGCATCAGGATGGCCTTGGCGTCGTTGATCTGGTTCACGCTGAGCAGCTTCTGCTCAAGTCGCTGCACCCTTTTCTTGTAGCCGCGCATTTCCTGCGTCAGGCCGACGGTGAGCACCAGTGAGGCGAGCACGCCGGTCGAGCGCAGCGGGGCGCTGAGCACGCCGGTGGCACCCAGGCGCAGCATCACTTCGAAGATGGTCGGGTTCTCGTAGCCGACGACGGCGATCACCGCCGGCGGCTGTTCGAAGTTGCTGAAGTTCAGCGGCGCGTGCATCTCGTTGGACTGGATCGCGTAGTACACGACATCGACGTTGTCCGGGATGTCCTGCACCGGCGGCCAGAAGGTCTGCACCTGGCAGCCTATGCGCTTCAGTTGCTGGATCAGCACCTCGCCGTCGGCGTCGCGCGGATGCAGCACGACGATGCGCAGATTGCGCAGCTGGGTCAGGAATTCCGGCGTGATCCGCTTGCTGCGTACGCCTGCGCGCGGCGGACTGCTCACGTCGATTCCTCTTCGCTCGCATTGACGCGCAGCCGCGTGCTCCAGTCGTCGAAGGAGTGGCTGACCAGGTAGGGGTCGGCATCGACGCCGCCCGGCGTCTCGGCCAGTATCGTGAACTGGCCCTCGCTGTTCACCCGGCCGATGCGCGGGTAGAGGCGGGCGTGGTGGTTGTGCGGCAGGATACGGATGCGGCCCTGCGGCGCGTCGAACTCGCGCCCGAGAACGTGCGGCAGCAGGATGTCATGCTCGTCGCTGCCCGCTTCGCGGAAGGCGTCGGCGAACACATGCACCTGGTAGTAGGACGACTCCCAGCTCATGTTGGGCTGCACCTCGTTGCCGAACAGCTTGCGGAACAGCGCGACGCAGTCGCGGTTGCGCGGGGTGTCGATGGACTGGAAATAGGTGCCCGCCGTGTAGTGACCTTCCGCCAGTCGGATACCCATTTCGGATACCTCTTCCTCACTGGTGCACAGGCTGGCGATCGGCATCTTCTTCGGATCGAAGCCGGCGTCCGCGTAGGCCTGGTAGAGCATGCGGGTGGTCTTGCCGACCATGGTCGAGAAGATGAAGTCCGGCTGCTTGGCCTTGATGTCCTTCATGATCGGCGTGAAGGCGCTTTCCTTCGCGTCGAGGTGCACATAGCGCTCGCCCACCTTGGCGCCACCCTGACGGTGGTGCACGAAGTCGCTCATGATGCGGTTCGACTCGTAGGGAAAGATGTAGTCGCTGCCGATCAGGTACACCCGCGCGCCGAAACGGGACGACATGTAGTCGGCGAGCAGGGCGCTGTTCTGGTTCGGTGCCCCACCGGTGTAGATGATGTTGTTCGAGAACTCGAAGCCCTCGTACATGGTCGGGCAGAACAGCAGGCGGTTCCATCTTTCGACCACCGGCAGCACCGCCTTGCGCGTGCTCGACATATAGCAGCCGAAGATGACATTGACTTTGTCGTCCTGTACCAGACGGGTCGCGAGCGAGCGGAATTGTTGCGGGTTGGACTGCGGATCGTAGTAGACCGGAACCAGCTCTCGGCCGTCGATGCCGCCGGCATCGTTGATCTCGCGGATCGCGAAAAGCGTTCCGGCGAGCATCGTGTTTTCGATGCGCGATGTCACGCCCTCGCGCGAGAACAGAACACCGACCTTGATGGGATCGTTTGTGGACACGGGTTTGCGGCCGGGTGACAAAAAACGTGATCGATACTAACAGAGCTTGACCGCGCGAAAGAGGCTCACTAAGATTCACTCAACGCTTCGCCCCGCCAACACTGCCGGGCGCGAAGACGGGCAAAAAGGCCTGCACGGATCTCCGGATCCGGCAGGCCTTTTTGTTTTGGTTTTTCGCTTTCGAGTTTTCGCAATTTTTCGCATTGGCCAGTGCCGGCCGGTCGCGACAGGAGCTTCCAGATGTTCAACCCTTGAAGGAGAGTGCAGTGATTCCGATACCCAGGAAAGGCTCGCCGGAGCGCGACCGGCTGATCCAGGAACACCTCGAGTGCGTGAAGTCCATGGCCGGCGTGGCCGGCTTCTCGGTGCTCAAGTGCGCGACGCCCGGCGACACCACCCACATCAGCGGCGGCGTGCACGAAGACCCCTTGCTCAAGCGCGTGCTGCTGCGCATGCGCGGCGCCTCGCCCAAAGGCAAGCTCATCGTCATCTGCACGAAGATCGACGCGGAATGGCGCATCGGGCGTCTGTCCGGCATTCGCGGCGTGCCGCCGGTATTCGTTGACGACACCGTCTACACCAGCGAGCAGGACATCCAGCACGCCATCTTCCTGATGCGTCTCGACGAGATGGAAGAGACCGACGGCATGCCGGAGCACTACCACGAAGGCTACAAGCGGCGCGACGACAACTGGCCGGTGACCTGATCACCACCCAGCGCTGACGCGCGGCTGCGGCCGCACCCGTCTTCACCCTACCTACTGCAAAAGCATCCGAGCCCCCGGAGGGCGGCGCTCGGCCTGGAGAAACGACCATGTGTGCAATGCGACTGACCGGATACGCCGACAAGTTCAGTGTCCATCCGGGCGACACCATCAAGTTCTACGTCAATTGCGACGGACCGAAGAAGTACAGCGCGTCCATCGTGCAGATGATCAACGGCGACACCAATCCGCGCGGCCCCGGCTTCATCGAGAAGGCCGTGAAGGCGGACTGTGAGGGCGTCTACGACGGCATCAAACAGGTCGTCTATGGCGGTTCCTACGGCTTCGTGGCGGATGCGCCGCAACTGAAGCCGGACAGCTTCACGCTGCAGTGCTGGATCTGGCCGACCACGCCGAAGACCGACAAGCGCTACTGGAAGCACGGCGCCCAGGGCCTGGTGACCAAGTGGTCGGGCGGCAAGGGTTACGGCCTGTTCATCAATACCGACGGTTGTGTCGAGCTGCGCATCAATGGCGAAACCTACACCACCGGCGCGCCGCTGCGCGACCACGCCTGGCACTTCATCGCTGCCAGCTTCGACGCGAAGACCGGTGAGGTGGTGCTGTATCACGAGCCGCAGGTGGTGTATGCGCTCGACCCCGAAATCCCGCCGGTGAAGGCGACCTTCAAGGGCAAGGTCGAACACACTGACCTGCCGCTGGTGATTGCAGGCTACGTTGATCATGTCGATCCGGGTCCGCTGGGTCTGTCCTCGCTGCCGCAGGGCGTCATCGTCGGCGGCCACTACAACGGCAAGATCGACAGCCCGCGCCTGTGCAGCCGCGCGCTGTCGCGCTTCGAGATCGAAATGATGAAGGGCGGCGCGCAGCCGGGGCTGACCGAGCGCCGCAACGCCGGCCCGACCGGTGTGCTGTCGGAAGCCATCGTCGCCGCCTGGGACTTCTCCGACGGCATCGACACGCTGGTGGCGAAGGACGCCGGTCCCTACCGCTTCGACGCCACGCTTGTTAACTGCCCGACGCGCGCGCTGACCGGCTACAACTGGGCCGGCCAGACCTTCGACTGGAAGGTTGCGCCGAAGGAATACGGCGCCATCCACTTCCACGACGACGATCTCGACAACGCGCGCTGGGAAGTGAGCTTCGAGTGGACCGTGCCGGCCGACATCAAGAGTCGCTTCTACGCCGCCAAGCTGACGACGCCGGAAGGTGACGAGGACTACATCCCGTTCTGGATCGTGCCGAAGATCGGCCAGGAACAGTCGAAGATCGCGGTCATGGTGCCCACCATCAGCTACATGGCCTACGCGAACGAGCACGTCGCGTGCAACGCCGGCGGCGCTGAACTGTTCGTGTATCGCGTGCCCATCATGCAGCAGCAGAACATGTTCCTCGCCGAACACCGCGAGTACGGCGGCTCGATCTACGACACCCACACCGACGGCAGCGGCATCTGCCTGTCGTCGCGGCTGCGGCCCATCCTGAGCATCCGTCCGAAGTACGACCACTTCCTCGCGCAGGCACCGTGGCAGTACCCGGCCGACCTGCACCTGATCTGCTGGCTGGAACAGATGGGCTACGAGTACGACGTGTTCACCGACGAGGACGTGACCTACGACGGTCTGGCCCGGCTCGAGAACTACAACGTCATCATCACCGGCTCGCACCCCGAGCACAATTCGGGCACCCAGCTCGACGCGTTGCACAACTACACGCAGCGCGGCGGCCGCCTGATGTATATGGGCGCCGACGCCTGGTACTGGGTGCATTCCTTCCACCCGGCCTACGACGGACTGGGCCGCGGCATCGTCACCGAAATGCGCCGCTGCGAATCCGGCATCCGCACCTGGCGCGCCGATCCGGGCGAGTACTACCACCAGGGCACCGGCGAGCTGGGCGGCATGTGGCGCTATCGTGGCCGCTACCTGCACTCGGTGGCCGGCACCGGCATGTCGTCGGAGGGCTTCGACATCTCGTCCTACTTCTCGCGCACGCCGGAAAGTCTGGATCCGCGCGTCAGCTGGGCCTTCGACGGCATCAGCTACGAGGAGAACCTCGGCAACTTCGGTCTGGTCGGCGGCGGAGCGGCCGGTCTGGAACTGGACATCGTCGACACCATGCTGGGTTCGCCGCCGCACATCCTCACCGTCGCCACCTCGGCCGGCCGTCACACCGAGGCCTACCTGCTGGTGATGGAGGATTTCGGTTTCAACCAGCAGGGTCTGGACGGCACCGTGCATCCGCGCGTGCGCGCCGACATCACCTTCCACGAAACGCCCAACGGCGGCGGCTGCTTCGCATTCAGCTCCATCGCCTACTGCGGCTCGCTGCCGTGGAACAACTGCGACAACAACATTTCGCGTCTGACCAAGAACGTGCTCGACCGCTTCATGCAGGACGGCCCGCTGCCGGCCGCGCCGAAGGAAGCATACAAGCACCGCGGTCGCGCGGACTATGAGTCGCCGGCGCTGGCGTCGAAGAACTGATGTGAGGGGCACGCAGGGTTCGCTCGCGGTGCGGGCGAACCCTGCGCAGACGGAATCAGACGGAGGACTCGTCGATGGAATGCATGACCGAACATCCGGTGCATCTGCACCGCCGGCCGGCGAAAGCCGGCGGCGCATTCGACGTCGCCGCGTTTCGCGGGCTGGATTTTGCCCGCGCCGAAGACGACGCGATCTGGACGCGCGAATGGGTGTGCGTGGGCAGCACGCTCGACATCCCGGCTGCCGGCGATCTGCTGCCTTTCACCGTCGGCGACCACGCCATCCACGTGCAGCACCTGCCGGACGGCGGTTTCGCCGGCCGCTTCAACAAGGCGCAGCACGGCGGCTGCCGCGTGGTGCCGCTGCAGTGTCAGCAGGGCGCGAAGACGCCGTGCTCGTTCACATCCTGCGGCCACAGTCTCGACCGTCCGGCGATCGCCGCCGGCGAACTGGGCGAGGGGACGCCCGAGATGTACCAGTATCTGGGGCTGCGGCCGGAGCGCCTGCTGCCGGTGCGCACCGCGACCTGGGGGCCGCTGCTGTTCGTCAGCCTCGATCCGCACGGGGCGTCGTTCGAGCCGATCGCCCGCGCGCTGACGTCGGCACTGCCGGCGTGGCGCGGCGAGCCCGCGGACAACCACCGCGCCCGCTGGATAGCCTGCGACGCCAACTGGAAGCTGGTCGCCCAGCACTTGCTCGGGGCCTCCGCTACGTGTGCGTCCGGCGAAGTTGCGCTGTGCCGTGCCGATGCCGAAGGCGGGGCGGCACTGCTGTTTCCCAACCTCGTGCTGCTGTCATTCGCTGCAGGCTGCTGTGCCGTCATGCTGCAGCCGGTATCGCTCACCCGCACGCTGTGCCGGGTCACGCACTTCGGGCCAGACGACAGCGCGTTCTCTTGGGAGACGCTGCTGCATACCCGTCTCGCCGCCGCCGCCGAGGCGCAGTCGGCGATCGAAGGCGGCGGCATCGGCGGTCGCGGCTGTGAGCCGGCCAGCCGGCTGGATGCCGGCGGACGATGGATCGAGACACAGGTGATGGCGCGCATCGCTGCGCCCTGAATGCAGATCGGGAGATATCTATATGCAAACACAGATGGAAATGACTGCGGGGCTCGACGATGCGGTGGCCGCTTACCGCGACGGCGATCTCGCGACCGCCGCGCAGCGGTTCGAGACCCTGGCGGAAGAGGGCGACGTCGAGGCGCAAGCCTGGATCGGCGCGCTGCACGCGAACGGCGAAGGCGTAACGGCCGATCTGACGACGGCCTTCCGCTGGTATCTGCGCGCCGCAGAGGGCGGCCACGTGCCGGCGCAGACCAATGTCGGCGCCATGCTCATCATGGGCAATGGCACGCCCGCCGATCCCGAACGCGGGCTGCACTGGCTGCGCGCGGCAGCCGAAGCCGGCGACGCGATGGCGCAGAGCAATCTGGCGACGCTGTACTTCAAAGGACAGGGCACGGCGCAGGACGAAGCGCAGGCGGCGCACTGGTACCGGCAGGCGGCAGGGCAGGGGCACTTCCCCTCGCAGGCGCGGCTGGGTTTCATGTACGCCAACGGGCTGGGCGTGGACAAGGACAGGGCGCAGGCCTTCGCCTGGCTGTCGCTGGCCGCGCAGCACGGCGTGGGCAGCGCGCTCAATGCGCTCGAAGGGATGATCGGCCAGATGTCGGCCGAAGAGAAACAGAAGGGGGCTGCGCTTTTTGACCAGTGGCGCAGCCGCACCGCGGCGGTGTCGTCGCCGGCGCGACTGATTCCGGTTCCGGGGTGATGCAATGAGCTACAGCGTGCAGCAGATCAAGTTCGAATGCCTCTCCTATATCAAGGAGTTCGGCGCGCGCATGGACGAGTGGTCCATCGGCATGGCGGACGACCCGGAACACGCGCTGTTCGGCCTGTGCGGCGTCGACCCGGAGCGCGACATCTGGCTCTGGAAGCCGGCACTGTCGGTGAACGCGGCGCGCACCGTGGTCGATTTCATGACCGGCCGCTACCGGCTGCATCCTGCGCGTGCGTCGAGGGCACCGGGCGGCCGCTGCGTGTTCATGTACCGACGATCGAAAATTGTAGATGGATAGCGACCCGCGCCGGGGTCGGGGTTCTTTGGGAGGGGTCTTCTGAACCCGACACCGGCATAGACCGAAGCCGGCGGACTGCAGCGGCCACGTCGCGGCCAAGGCCGCTCCCACAGGGGACGTGCGCCAGATCCGCGACCCTAGCCTCAGTCGGGATTCTGTGGGAGGGGTCTTCTGAACCCGACAGCGGCATAGATCGAAGCCGGCGGACTGCAGCGGCCGTGTCGCGGCCAAGACCGCTCCCTCAGGGGAGGGCGCGCCCTCATGCGAAACGTCGGCGCGCGCACGGGAATGCCGATGTATTGATGATCTGAAAGCGCGTACATCCGCGCTCTCGGACCATCGAAAAGAATTTGAAAAAAAGCCGTTGCCGACGCTTGACGCACCGCAACAGCCTTCCTATCATCGATTCAACTTTCCGCTCCGCCAGCATTGCCGGCGCGGAACAAGGCAAAAGGGCCTGCCCTGGATCTCCGGATCCGGGCAGGCCCTTTTTTTTTCGCCTTCACGACACGTAAGTCCGCCCCGGCAACGACGACGGTGCGATCGAAAGCCACTTTCTTTCATCACTTCCATCGAGGTTCATCATGAAGAATCAAATCAGGCGCGACATCATCAAAGGCCTTGCGCTCGCATCCGTCGCCGGTCCGTGGATGGTGCGCAATGCCATGGCCGACGACACCGTGAAGGTGGGCATCCTGCATTCACTGACCGGCACCATCGCGCTGGCCGAAGCGTCGGTGGTCGATGCGGAAAAGCTCGCCATCGACGAGATCAACGCCGCCGGTGGCGTGCTCGGCAAGAAGATCGTTCCGGTGGTCGAGGACGGCGCCAGCGACTGGCCCACCTTCGCCGAGAAGGCGCGCAAGCTGCTCGACCGCGACAAGGTCGCGGCCGTGTTCGGCTGCTACACCTCGGCGTCGCGCAAGGCGGTGCTGCCGGTATTCGAGCAGATGAAGGGCCTGCTGTACTACCCGACCTATTACGAAGGCCAGGAGCAGTCGCCGAACATCCTCTACACCGCGCACGAGGCGACGCAGCAGTGCATCCAGGCGTGCAACTGGCTGCTGGCCAATCGCGGCAAGACGGTGTACCTGATCGGCTCCGACTACATCTGGCCGCGCGTCACCAACAAGATCGCCCGCCCGACCATCGTCAAGGGCGGCGGCAAGGTGCTGGGCGAGGAATACCTGCCGCTGGGCAGCACCAACTTCGGCTCCACCATCAACAAGATCAAGGCGACCAAGCCGGACATCATTCTGAGTACCGTGGTCGGCGGTTCCAACGTGGCCTTCTACAAGCAGCTCAAGGCGGCTGGCGTGAACTTCAACAAGACCACGGTGATGGCGCTCGCCGTGTCGGAAGAGGAAGTGTCCGGCATTGGCAAGGAGAACGTGCAGGACGTGCTCACCTGCATGAGCTATCTGCAGAGCCTCGATAACCCCGCGAACAAGAAGTTCGTTGCCGCCTTCAAGGCCAAGTACGGCGACAAGCGCGTCACCGGCGACACGCTGGCCAGCGCCTATACCGCGGTCTACCTGTGGAAGATGGCGGTCGAGAAGGCCAAGAGCTTCGACGTCGACAAGGTGGTGGCCGCCTCGGCCAACCTCGAGTTCGAAGGGCCGGAAGGCAAGGTGAAGTTCCATGCGACCAACCACCACCTGTGGAAGCAGGCGCGCATCGGCTCCTTCACCGCGGACGGTCAGGTGAAGCTGATCTATGAATCGCCGCTGATCGAACCCAATCCCTACCCGACGCTGTAAGCCGCACGCCGCCCGCGGGCGGCTGCGCTGATGGTGGCTGTCCCGCGGCATTTGCGGGACAGCCCGGACCCGACCGCAAGGAAGAGACCGAACAATGCTCAGACTGACAGACATCGTCGGCAATGCGTCCGACCCGGATATCGCCGACCGGCTGCATCACATCGAGCACGACGGCGGCGTCGAGCGCGTACGCCTGTCACGCAACGATCTGGCTCGCCGCCGCCAGCGCCTGGTGACCGACCGCGGCACCGAGCTGGCGCTGCTGCTGGACCGCGGTGCGCAGCTCGAGAACGGCTCGGTGCTGCTGCTCGAACCAGGGCGCGCAGTGCTGGTGATGCTCGACGAACCACAGTGGCTGGTGCTGCGCGCCGCGCACGCCGCCGGCGCGCTGGAGATCGGCTACTTCGCCGGCAACATGCACTGGAAGGTGCGCTTCGAAGCCGACTGCCTTTGGATTGCGCTCGAAGGCCCGCGCGAGGGTTATCTGAAGCGCATGACCCACCTGCTGGCGCGCGGCGACGCGACCGTGCTCGATGCGCCGGCGCAGGGCGGCACTCGCTACCTCGCCGTTCCCCATGCGCACTGACATGAACGCACCGCACGCGCCCTTTCACATTCCGTCGTCTGACGATGGCGGCGGCGACACGATCGGCATGCTCGGCATGCTGCAGTTCGCCGACAGCTTCTTTCCCAGCGGCGCCACCTCGTTCTCGTGGGGGCTGGAGTCGCTGAAGCTCGACGGTAAGGTCGGCGGCGCTGAACAGGTGTTCGAGCTGCTGTGCAGCCACATCGAACAGCGCTGGGCCGGCTTCGACCGGCCGCTGATGCAGGCGGCGCGCACAGCCTGGTCCCTGCGAGGTGCTGCCGCGCTGGCCGAGGCGACCGAACTGGACCGCCTGTGCGAGGCGATGAACCTCGTGCGTGGCTGGCGCGACGCGAGCCGTCGCCTCGGTTTCACGCAGCTTCGCGTGCACGCCGATCTCGGCCTCGGCATCGCTCAGGTCTATCTGGACCAGGTGCGCGCCGCCGGTCTGCCCGGACATCTGCCGGTGGTGCAGGGCCTGGTGTGGGGCGCCTACGGACTGTCGGCCTCCGGCTGCGACGCGATGGCTGCGAGCGGCCTGTGCACCACGGTTGTCGGTGCCGCGCTGCGCATGGGCCTGATCGGTCACACCGAAGGTCAGCGCCTGCTGGCGCGCACGCGGCCGCTGATCGCGCGCGTCATCGACACGCCGCCCCCATCGACTGACGAACTGTGGAACGGCGCGCCAACGCTCGACATCGCCGCCATGCGCCACGAGCCGCGCAATGCCCGGCTGTTCGCGAACTGAGTGCGGACTGACATGCAGAAGAGAGGAGGCACCCCATGCTGCTGACACCGACCGAACTCGAAAGACTGACGATATTCAATGCCGCCGAACTGGCGCGCCGGCGCCGCGCGCGCGGCCTGAAGCTCAATTGCCCGGAGGCGATCGCCATCATCGTCGACGACATTCTCGAGGGGGCACGCGACGGCCGCACGGTGGCCGAACTGATCGGCTTCGGCTCGCAGATCCTGAACAGCGACGACGTGTTGCCTGGCGTCGCGGCGCTGATGCCGATGATCCAGGTCGAAGCCAGCTTTCCCGACGGCACCAAGCTGGTGACCGTGCATGACCCGATACGTCCGGGCGCGAACGCGCCGGCCGAAGCGCCGCAGGCGCGCACGCCGGGCGAAATCATCCCGGCCGACGGGAAGATAGAACTGAACGCCGGCCGCCGCCGCGCCACGCTGCGCGCACTGAACACCGGCGACCGGCCGATACAGGTGGGCAGCCACTTCCACTTCTTCGAGGTGAACCGCGCGCTCGAATTCGACCGCGCCCAGGCCTGGGGCATGCACCTGGACATCGCTGCCGGCACCGCGGTGCGCTTCGAGCCCGGTGAGGACAAGGAAGTGACGCTGGTCGCCTTCGGCGGCAGTGGCGAGGTGTTCGGTCTGAACCGTCTGGCCGAGGGCCCGACCGGGGACGCCACCGGCCTGCCGGACGCGCTGGCGCGCGCACGCCAGGCCGGATTCCGCGGCGCCTGAGCGCTGTCATCGACAACAGGGAGAACACGACATGACATGGCTCACCCGCCGCGACTACGCGGCGATGTACGGCCCAACCAAGGGCGACATGGTGCGCCTGGGCGACACCTCGCTGCTGGCCGAGATCGAGCACGACTTCTCGACGCCCGGTGACGAGTGCCTGCACGGCGGCGGCAAGACGCTGCGCGACGGGCTCGGCATGATGGGCGGCCTCACGTCCGAACAGGGCGCGCTCGACATGCTGATCAGCAACGTCGTCGTCATCGATGCGGTAGTCGGCATCGTCAAGGGCGACATCGGCATCAAGGACGGGCGCATCGTCGCCATCGGCAAGGCCGGCAATCCGCACGTGATGGATGGCGTGCATCCGAAACTGCTGGTCGGCAACGCCACCACCGTGCGCGACGGCGAAGGGCTGATCGCCACCGCCGGCGGGCTGGACGTGCACGTGCACTTTGATTCGGCGCAGCTGGTCGAACATGCGCTGGCCTCCGGCATCACGACGATGTTCGGCGGCTCGCTCGGACCGATCACGGTGGGCATCGACTGCGGCGGCGCGTGGAATGTCGGCCGCATGCTGCAGGCATCCGAACAGTGGCCGATGAACTTCGGCTTCCTCGGCCGAGGCAACTCGTCGCGCCCGGAATCGCTGGTCGAGCAGATGAAGGCGGGTTGCATCGGCCTGAAGATCCACGAGGACTGGGGCGCCACGCCGGCCACCATAGACACCTGCCTGTCGGTGGCCGACGAGCTGGACTTCCAGGTGCAACTGCACACCGACACGCTGAACGAATCGGGTTTCCTCGAAGACACGCTGGCGGCGACGAAGGGCCGCACCATCCACATGTATCACACCGAAGGTGCGGGCGGCGGCCATGCGCCTGACGTGATCTGCGTGGCCGGGCTGCAGCACTGCCTGCCGTCGTCGACCAACCCGACCAACCCCTACACGGTGAACACCTTCGACGAGCACCTGGACATGATCATGGTGTGCCACCACCTGAATCCGGCCGTGCCGGAGGACGTGGCCTTCGCCGAAAGCCGCATCCGTGCGCAGACCATCGCCGCCGAAGACGTGCTGCACGACATGGGCGCCATTTCGATGCTGGGCTCGGACAGCCAGGGCATGGGGCGCATCAACGAAGTGATCTGCCGCACCTGGCAGCTGGCCAGCAAGATGAAGGACCAGTTCGGCCGCCTGCCGGAAGAGACTACGCGCAGCGCCGACAACGAACGCATCCTGCGTTACATCGCCAAGTACACGATCAACGCGGCGCGCTCGTTCGGCGTCGATCACCACGTCGGCTCGCTGGAGCCGGGCAAGCTCGCCGACATCGTGCTGTGGCGTCCGGCCTTCTTCGGCATCAAGCCGGAAATCGTGGTCAAGGGCGGCTTCATCGCCTACGGCGCGATGGGTGATTCTGCGGCGTCACTGATGACCTGCGAGCCGCTCATCATGCGTCCGCAGTGGGGCGCCTTCGGTCGCGCGCCGCAGGGGCTGTCGGCCAATTTCGTGTGCGCCGCCTCGCTCGACAGCGACCTCAACGGCCGGCTCGACATCCGCAAGGCGCTGCTGCCCTGCAAGGGCACGCGCACGCTGCAGAAGGCCGACATGGTGCGCAACGCCGCCTGCCCGAACATCACGGTCAATCCGCAGACCTTCGAGGTGAGCGTCGATGGGCGCGTCATCAGCTGCCCGCCGGTCGACCGCGTGCCGCTCAACCGTCTTTACATGCTGAGGTGAAGCCATGTCCGCACAACTGAACACCCATGCACGGCCGCGCGGCGCCGCCCGGGTCGGCATCGGCGGCCCGGTAGGTTCCGGCAAAACTGCGCTGCTGGAACAGCTCATCCCGCGCTTCATCAAACGCGGCACCGACATCGCGGTCATCACCAACGATCTGGTCACCGCCGAGGACGCCGAGCGCGTGCGCCGCAGCGGCCTGATCGCCCCCGAACGTGTGCTGGCAGTGGAAACCGGCGCCTGCCCGCACACCGCGATCCGTGAGGACCCGACACTCAACCTCGCCGCCGCCGACGAACTGGACCGCGCCTACCCCGGCCTGGAACTGATCCTGATCGAAAGCGGCGGCGACAACCTGGCGTCGTCCTTCTCGCTCGATCTGGTCGACTACTGGCTGTTCGTGATCGACGTGGCCGGCGGCGACGATATTCCGCGCAAGCGCGGACTGGGCGTACTGCAGTGCGATCTGCTGGTGATCAACAAGGTCGATCTGGCGCCGCATGTGAACGTGAACCTCGATCGCATGGTGGCCGAAGCGGAAGACGTGCGCGCCGGCCGCGCCACGCTGCTCACCAACTGCGCGCGCGGCGACGGTGTCGACGCGGTGGTCGAGCGCATCGCGCAGGAGGTGCTGTTTGACCGTTGAGCTGGCACTTGTCGAGGCGCTGCGCCCGTCCGCGCACGAACGCATGCCGCCGGCCGAGGTACGGCCCTGCGTCGATCTCGCCTTCGCGCGCGATGCGACCGGCCGCAGCTATCTCGGGCGCCAGTACGTCGGCTACCCGGTGCACGTCGGCCGCGCGCTGTACGTCGATGGCTCGGCGCCCGATCTGTGCGTCGTATATCTGCAATCGGTGTCCGGCGGCCTGTTCGAGCACGAGCGGCTGGCCAGTCGCATCGAGGTAGGGCAGGGCGCACGCGCCCATATCGCGACGCCGGCATCGACCATCGTGCATGCGATGCAGGGCGGGTCGGCCGTGCAGCGCACACGTCTCGTCGTGCAACCGGGCGCATTGCTGGAGTACATGCCGGCCCCGCTCATCCTGTTTCCGGGCAGTCATATGGTGAGCGACATCGACGTGACAATGGCGGACGGCGCACTGGTCGTCGTCGCCGACAGCTTCCTTCCGCATGACCCCGCTGGCGAACAGCGATCGTTTGCCCGGCTCGAATCGACGATGACGGTGCGCGACGGAAACGGACAGCTGCTGGCGCGGGAACGGATGTGCATCGACGGCGGGAACTGGCTGTCCGGCAATGCCGGCGCGAATGCCGGGCTGCGCATGCACGGATCGCTGTGGCTGCTGGGCGGATCAGCCGATGCCGAATTGCTGCACGCCTTGCGAGCGTTGCCCGAGGTCGAGGGTGCGCTGGCCGGCGCCAGTCTGCTGCCGAACGCCGCCGGCATCGTGTTCCGCGCGCTGGCGGCCGACGCCGTCCGGCTCGAAAGAATCATGCACGCCGCCTGGGTCGCGGCGCGCACCCATCACACCGGCTCAGCGCCGGCGCTGCGACGACGCTAGCGCGTCGCGGCACACCGATCCCGATGGCGGGACGTGGCGGATGGCGGAAGGGGCAAGCCGTCGCGTCTCGTCGTCGGGACCCCGAGTCAGGGTTTGCCGACAAGGTGCAGGCTATCCATCACGCGCTCGGCGCCGGGCCGGCCACGTTCGAAATAGCGACCACGCGGTGCGGCATAGACAAGCGCATACAGACGCTTGTCTCTCACTGTCGCGATTGCCAGACCGGAGCGCTCGATCTCCTCATCGCGGGCGGTGTAGTTGAAGTTGAAGCGGAAGCCTTCGCCGCCCGCCACGGTATGGGGCTCCAGTTGCAGTAACTCGAAGCGGCCGCCGTTGCCGGCGACCAGGTTCTCGAACAGGGCGGCGACGTCCTCCGGGGACATCGTGGCCTTGAACTTTGGCGGCTTCTTGTCGGCGCTGACCTGATCGTTCAAGGCCTCGCCGTCGGCAACGCCGGTGAAGAACACCAGCACGTCGAGCGGCATGCCGTGCTGGGTCCAGATTTCGCGGTGCTTGCTACCGGGCGGCGTGAAGCGGTTCCAGTCGCCTTCGGCCCTCACTTCCATGCGTTCGCGTACGACGACGCGTGCATTGTCCACGCGGGTGAAGGGTGAGGCGCAGCCCGCGAGCAGCGCAATCAGCAGCAGGGAGAAGAGGGGCTTCACGGTCGGATTCTTTCTTCGTGTTCTCGCGGTTGGCGGTTCAGTGCGTGCCGACATAGCTGCGCATCATCGGCGCGTCCGGCGCGGTCGGTTTCAGCTCGAGGTAGCGGTTGAACGCCGCGCGCGCACCATCGTGGTCACCGCGCGTGCGCAGCAGCTGACCACGCAGTCGCTGTGCTTCCGGCGGCGTGTCCGGCAGCGACTCGGCTTCCTCCAGCGCGGTCATCGCCTGTTCGGCGTCGCCCGCGTCATTGCGCGCCTTAAGCGCCTCGGCGCGGGCGTAGAGCAACTGGCCGTCGCGGGACTGCGTGGCCATCAGCCGGTCGAACAGTCGCAGCGAACTGTCAGGCACGCGGCGGCGCAGTTCGTCCTGCAGCATGGCAAGGCGCACCGGTGCGATCGCGGCACGGTAGCGGTCGGCGTGCGCGGCGCCGTCGTGCTCGTGTCCCAGCTTGCCCGCCGCCTGTGCCAGCGTGTCGCGGCGCTCGGTCGAAGCGGGGTGGGTGGCGAACAGCACGGTGCCGCCGCTGCTTTCGCCGTCCTTCTCGTCGATCAGTTGTGCCCACACCCGCGAAGCTTCCATCGGGTCGTAGCCGGCCTGGTACATCAGGTCCAGACCGATGGCGTCTGCCTCGCGCTCGTTCTCACGCGAAAAGGCAAACATGCCGGCCAGCACGCCAAGCTGGGCAATCGAGCCCACGCCGCCCGCGCCTGCCACACCCAGTGCCATGCCCACGAACTGGGCCAGCGCTGACTTCGAACGCGCGTCGCGCATCCGCTCCAGGCTGTGACGCTTCAGGTAGTGGCCGACCTCGTGCGCGAGCACGGCCGCCAGCTGGGCTTCATTGGAGGCGCGCAGCAGCAGTCCGCTCCACACCTGCATCATGCCGTTGGGTGCCATGCTGGCGTTGAAGAATGGCGTGCGCACCAGATACACGCGCATGTCCGGACAGTGATTGCCGGCAAGCCGGCATGCGATATCGGACACATAGCGCTGCAGTTCGGCGTCGCCGAGCAGGAAGCGCGAGTGTCTGAGCTTCTCCTCCTCGCGGTCCATCATGGCCCAGAGCCCGCCCTCGTCGGTGGCGATGTCCGGACGCTCGAAGCGGGCGGGCATGTCGTACGCAGCCCGCGCGAGCGAGGGCAGCAGCGACAGCAGTGCGCCGGAGCAGCAACCGCACAGGAGGTCGCGCCGGATGGGGCTGACCGCAGCGGCATTCCGACGCCTGTTCATTGGCGCGGAAACTTGTCGAGCAGCGCGGTGATGGATTCTTCCGCCGGTTCGGCTTCCCGCAGGTCGCCGGTGCCACGCACCAGTCGGTTGAACCACACGATCTGGCCGGTCTGAAGGTCGACCAGCGAGGCGTAGCCGATCTGTATGCCCGCCGGAATGCCGACGCCGAGCATGGCGGCAAGGAACATCGTCATCTTGCGCTCGGCAGTGGCGTAGCTGTCGCGCACGAAAAGGAACAGTGCGTAGTCGGCTCCGGTCTTCTCGCGCAGCCAGTCGGTGTCGGCACCGATATGCCAGTCCATGCGCTTTTCCTTGGTCGGCAATTCGTAGTGGGTGAGGTAGTGGTGCAGGGCGATGGCACCGGCGACGGCACCGTGCAGGTGATTCAGTTCCGCCACCTTTATGTCCTGATCAGCGAGCTCGATCAGCGGCGTGTCCATCGCGGCCTCCCGCCGTCTGAGCGACGCGAGCAGATGGTTGCGCGCCTGTTCGGTCCAGTGCGCCTGTGGCTCGGTCATCCCGCCGGCGGTCATCGTGAACAGTTCAACGTCGAGCGGCATCAGGACGATGCGCGAATTGCCGGCGAGACGGTCGAATTCGGGTGCCCTGACGGCCTGTGCAAGAGCGGCCTGACTGATGAGAGTGCCGAGTATCAGGACAAGGATGCGGAGCATGACGAATGGGCTGAAAAATGGTCAGCGCATTTTAGTTCGTGCTGATGCCGTATCGATGAATGTGTGCGCAGGACACAGTCTTTTGCGAATGGAATGGTGTCCGCCTGCCTGTCGCCGCCCTCCCCTGCGCGATGCTGGCGAGGCTGTCGCAGTCCAAGGGCGCAGCCATGACTCGACGCAGGAAAGCGCATATGGCCGCCTCCAACGGCATCGTCCGATGTGCACCGACGGCCCGTGAAGGGATCTGCAGATCTCGTCGGAGACCGGCGGTGGGCAAAGGTACCCTGGCCGGGGCGCGGCGCACGGGCCGGGCCGTCGATGAGCCGGCTATAATCAGCGCTTCAGATCATGTCGCGCAGCGCAGCTGCGTCGCTCACCATGTCGCAGGTCCTCGCTCCCGTTCCGGCCGCCGCTGCCGAGCCGCTGTCCAACACCTTCCTCAAGTTCCGCAAGCGTCTCGAACGCGCCGTGGGGCAGGCCATCGGCGATTACTCGATGATCGAGGACGGCGACGTGATCATGGTGTGCATGTCCGGCGGCAAGGATTCGTACACGATGCTGGAACTGCTGCGCGGCCTGCAGGAGCGGGCGCCTGTGCGCTTCCGGCTGATCGCCTTCAATCTCGACCAGAAGCAGCCGGGCTTTCCGGATCACATCCTGCCGGCCTATTTCGAGTCGATCCGCGTCGAGTACCGCATCGAGACCGAAGACACCTACTCCATCGTCAAGGACAAGATTCCCGAGGGCAAGACCACTTGCGGTCTGTGTTCGCGGCTGCGCCGCGGCATCATCTACCGCGTGGCGTCCGAACTGGGCGCGACCAAGATCGCGCTGGGCCACCACCGCGACGACCTGCTGGAAACGCTGTTCCTGAACATGTTCTTCGGCGGCAAGATCAAGTCGATGCCGCCCAAGCTGGTCAGCGACGACGGCCGTCACATCGTCATCCGGCCGCTGGCCTACTGCACCGAGCGCGACATCGAGCGCTTCGCCCGCGTGATGGATTACCCCATCATTCCCTGCAATCTGTGCGGCTCGCAGGAGAACGCGCAGCGCAAGCAGGTGAAGGCGATGCTGCAGGAGTGGGCGCGGCTGTATCCGGGACGCATCGAATCGATGGCCACGGCGATGCGCAACGTCGTGCCATCGCACCTGGCCGATCAGAAGCTGTTCGATTTCGCCGGCCTGAAGCCGGGCAGTGTGGTGGAGGAGGGGGATACCGCCTTCGATCCGCCCGAGCTGCCCGTCCGTTCATGGGGCGACGAAGACGCGATGAGCGGCATCCCGGTCCGCCTCGATATAGCTACGGGACGTGGCTGTGCTTGAGCGCTGGATGCGCCGGCCGCTGCGTGCCGCACGGGATCCCGACATGAAGATACTGTTCTGCTGCATGGGCAACATCTGTCGTTCGCCGACCGCCGAGGGCGTGGTGCGCGCGCGGCTCGAAGCCGCGGGTCTGCACGAACGCGTCGAGGTCGCATCGGCCGGTACGCACGCCCACCACGTCGGCAGCAAGCCTGATCCGCGTGCGGCCGCGGCGGCGGCTTCGCGCGGCGTCGATCTGACACGCATCCGCGCGCGTCGTGTCGATGTGGCCGATTTCATGCAGTTCGACTTGATCTATGCGATGGACCGCGACAACCTGCGCAATCTCGAACGCAACTGCCCGGAACCGCTGCGTCACAAGCTGGCGCTGTTCCTCCAGCACGCCGAACGCTTCGATGAGGACGAGGTACCCGACCCCTACTATGGTGGTCCGGCGGGCTTCGAGCGAGTGCTCGATCTGATCGAGGACGCGGCCGACGGCCTGATCCGCGAGCTGCAGCAACGGCTCAAATGAAAACGGGCGGCCATGGCCGCCGGTTCCGCTTTCGCTGTCGCGACGATTACTTGTCCAGCAGCGCCTTCAGATTCTTCAGACCGTCGGTATAGACCGCCTTGATGGTGCCGGTGGCCGCCTCGTCGTCCTTGCCGGCAGCGGGATGCTCGCTCGCGTCGGCGCGGAAGAACACGCCTTTCCACTCCACCGTCGAACCGCCACCGTCGGCCGGCTTCACGGTAATCGTCGACTTGTACTTGCTCACCGGCAGCGCGCCGCCGTCCTGGGCGGTATAGGTGAGGCTGCGGTCGACATCCGAAATCGCTTCCAGCTTCTCGACCACTTCGCCGCCGCCCTTGATCTTCAGCGTGCGCACCGAACCGACATCACTGCCGGCAGTGGCGGTGCTGCTCTCGACGGCCGGGTGCCAGGACTGCAGCTGCGTGAAGTCCTTCACCTTGGCCCAAACGGCGTCCGGGCTGGCCTTCAGCGTGATCGTTTCGTTGGCCTTCAGGCGCGACGGACCGTGCGCGAAGACCGTGGTGCTGGCGACAATGGCGAGCAGGGCTGCAAAAAGACGCATGGGGTGTTCTCCTCGTTTGTTGTGATTGAAAAAAGCGTGCGCAGTGTCGGTGAAAACGGGCGGCGCCGGCACGGGAAAATCACCCGGCGCCGGGCGTGGATCCTGCCATGCATGCAAAAAGGGCCCGGACGGTGCCGGGCCCCTTCTTGCGGTGTCAGCGCCTTACTCGTTGCGTGTTTCCACCTGCTGCATCGGTTCGTTGGCGATCACCGGCGCCGGGCGACGGCGACGGCCCAGTTGCGGCTGTTCGACGATGACGGGTTCGATGCCGGCAGCGCGCTCGGCCGAGGTTTCCACCATGACCAGGCCGCTATCGGCCAGCGTGCTCTGCAGATCGGCCGCCGGTGCGATTGCAGGCGCCGGCGCGGACGGCTGGGGCGTCGAGCCGAAGCTTTCCATTGCGCGCACCAGGGTCGATTCACCAGCATCGTTCAACGAGGCCGCGATCTGCGCCGGTTGATCGACGACGGGTGCCGGTGCGGCCACCGGTTCGGCAGTCACTTCGACGACCGGCAGTGCAGCGACTGCAGCCACGACGGGCTCGGTCACCGGTGTTTCCACTGCGACGGGTTCGGTCACAGCCGGCTCCGGGGCTACCGGTGCAGACACCACCGGTGCCGGCACAACAGGCTCTACCGGCGCTTCGGCCACAGCAGCGGTTTCGGTCGCCGGTGCGGCGTCGGCCAACGGGGCCTGCTCGGCGGCGATCGGTGCTGCTGCGGGGACATCCAGCGGCAACGCGGCCTGGGCTTCGGCGGCGGCAGCCGGCACCTCATTGGCTGCGGCGTCGGTCACCGTCAGATCGCCCTCGACTGCGGCGACATCGGCAACTGCGCCTTCCGCGCCGTCCGGACGGCGCTCGCCACGCTCGCGGCGGCCGCCACGGCGACGGCGGCTGCGCGGTGCGGCGCCTTCGCCACCCTCGGCCGGCGCGACATTCTCGGGCTGAGTGCCGGTGGCAGCGGCCAGCGGCAGATCGGTCTGTGCCTGCTGCTGTTCGCGT
The DNA here is from genome assembly GCF_059552495.1 of Methyloversatilis sp. S146-33. The sequence continues at coordinate 78,616 of NZ_JCANOT010000023.1, read as the reverse complement.
GCGTCATTGGCGGCACGCTCGCGCGGCTCACGCGGCGGGCGCGGCTCGCGCGGCGGACGCGGTTCGCGCGGCGTGGCAGCTTCCTGCTCGTTACGCGGCTCGCGCGGCTCACGGGGTTCACGCTGCTTGCGCTGACCGTCGCGGCCTTCGCCCTTGCTCTGCGCTTCGCGTGGCTCTCGCGGCTCGCGTTGTTCGCGACCTTCGCGGCCCTCGCGACCTTCACGTCCTTCGCGGTTGTCGCGACGGTTGCGGTTGCGACCGCGTTCGCCCTCGCCACGCGGACCGCGTTCGCGCGTTTGCGCGGGCTTCGCTTCCGGGGCTGGAGCGGGCGCCGGGGCAGGCGCGGCAGCGCCACCGCCGAACAGCCCGGCGATCCAGCCGAAGAAGCCGCCCTTGGCCGCGGGTGCAGCCGCCGCCGCAGCAGCGACCGGTGCGGGCGGTGCGACCTCGGCCACGACCGGCGCCGGCTGGTCCGGCGTGATGTGCTTGATTGCGGCTTCCTGACGCTTCGGGCGCTCGTCGGCCGGGATGGCGGACGGCGGCTGATAGCTCTCCGCCGACGGATTCACCGCCATCTGATAGGACGGCTGGGCCACGCCTTCGAGGTTCAGCTGGTCGTGGCGCAGACGGGTGATCTCGTGCGCCGGCGTTTCCAGATACTTGTTCGGGATCAGGACGATGTTGACCTTGTGGCGCAGTTCGATCGCGTTGATGTCGGCCCGCTTCTCGTTCAGCAGGAAGGTGGCGACGTCGACCGGCACCTGGGTGTGCACGGCACCCGTGTTTTCCTTCATCGCTTCTTCTTCGAGGATGCGCAGGATGTGCAGCGCAGCCGATTCGGTCGAGCGGATGTGGCCGGTGCCGCTGCAGCGCGGGCAGGGGATGTAGCTGGTTTCGGCCAGCGCCGGACGCAGGCGCTGGCGCGACAGTTCGAGCAGACCGAAGCGGCTGATCTTGCCCATCTGCACGCGCGCACGGTCGTGATGCAGCGCGTCGCGCAGGCGGGTTTCCACCTCGCGCTGGGCGCGCGGGTTTTCCATGTCGATGAAGTCGATGACGATCAGGCCGCCGAGGTCGCGCAGACGCAGCTGGCGGGCGATTTCGTCGGCCGCTTCGCAGTTGGTGCGCAGCGCGGTTTCCTCGATGTCGCTGCCCTTGGTCGAGCGGCCGGAGTTCACGTCCACCGCCACCAGTGCTTCGGTGTGGTCGATCACGATGGCGCCGCCCGAGGGCAGGTTCACCTGACGCGAATAGGCGGACTCGATCTGGTGTTCGATCTGGAAGCGCGAGAACAGCGGCACGTCGTCGCGGTAACGCTTCACGCGCGCCACGTTGCCGGGCATCACGTGTTCCATGAAGGTGTAGGCCTGGTCATACACCTCGTCGGTGTCGATCAGGATTTCGCCGATGTCAGGCTGGAAGTAGTCGCGGATCGCGCGGATCACCAGACTGCCTTCCTGGTAGATCAGGAAAGCACCGGACTGCGACTGAGCGGCGCCTTCGATGGCGGTCCACAGTTGCAGCAGGTAGTTCAGGTCCCACTGCAGTTCTTCGGCGTTGCGACCGATGCCGGCGGTGCGGGCGATCAGGCTCATGCCGCCCGGCACTTCGAGCTGATCCATGGTTTCGCGCAGTTCGGCGCGGTCGTCGCCTTCGACGCGGCGCGAAACACCACCGCCGCGCGGGTTGTTCGGCATCAGCACCAGATAGCGGCCGGCCAGCGAAATGAAGGTGGTGAGTGCGGCGCCCTTGTTGCCGCGTTCGTCCTTGTCGATCTGGACGATCAGTTCCTGACCCACCGACAGTGCGTCCTGGATGCGGGCCCGGCCGGGTTCGAGATCGGGCTTGAAATAGGACTTGGAAACTTCCTTGAACGGCAGGAAGCCGTGGCGGTCTGCGCCGTAATCGACAAAGCATGCTTCGAGGCTGGGCTCGATGCGGGTGATGACTGCCTTGTAGATGTTGCTTTTGCGCTGTTCCTTGCTGGATGACTCAATGTCGAGGTCAACAAGCTTCTGGCCATCGACAATCGCGACGCGCAGCTCTTCGGCCTGCGTCGCGTTGAAGAGCATTCGTTTCATCAACTTCTCCCGCGCGCACCGCACACGGGCAGGACAAACCGCTCGTCAGTAAATAACGTCTATCGTGTCGGCTGCAATCGGGTTTTTTCGATGGGAACGGACTGGGGGACGTGGAGGGGTCTGCCAACTCTCAATGCAGCCGCGCTTTCGCGACTGCCTGGGGGATTCTGCCTGTACGGTACTCGCGCTACTCAGTACACTCGCTACTTTGGGTGAGCGGGATTAACCCGTGATCCGGTTTTCGTCTGCCAAGAAGGACTGCATGAGGAAGCACTTCACCGTCAATCTGTCACCCGGCGTCCGCCACTTCGAGCTGGATGTGCTCCGCACTGCGTCTGCTTCGAAATCAGACCGAAAACCCGTCGCAGTATATTTGAAATGAAGGAGTTGGGTAAAGCTCCGAAAGTTGTGCGGCATGTCGTGGATGCGGAGGAGGCTGGGCAGCGCATTGACAACTTCCTGCTGCGGGTGTGCAAGGGCGTGCCGAAGAGTCACGTCTATCGCATCCTGCGCTCCGGCGAAGTGCGTGTTAACAGCAAGCGGGTCGACCAGACCTACCGGCTGGCCGAGCGCGACGAGGTGCGCATTCCGCCTGTCCGCATGGCCGATCCAGGTACTCCAGCGGCCATTCCGGCGCTCGAATTCGACATCCTGTACGAGGACGACGCCTTCCTGGCCATCAACAAGCCGGCCGGTATCGCCGTGCACGGGGGCTCCGGCGTCAGTTTCGGCGTGATCGAAAGCCTGCGCCGGGCGCGGCCGCAGGCGAAGCTGCTCGAGCTGGCGCACCGGCTGGACCGTGAAACCTCGGGCATCCTGCTGGTGGCGAAGAAGCGTTCGGCGCTGACCGCACTGCACGACGCCTTCCGCGACGGCGGCATGGACAAGCGCTACTACGCGCTGGTGAAGGGCCGCTGGCTCAATCCGCTGCAGCACATCAAGCTGGCGCTGACCAAGTATCTGACGGAGTCGGGCGAGCGCCGCGTAGCGGTCGACCCCGACGGCAAGGCGGCCCACTCGATCGTTGAACTGGAGGCGCGCTGGCCCGGCTACAGCCTGCTCGGCGTGCGCATCAAGACCGGCCGTACGCACCAGATCCGTGTGCACCTGGCGTCCAGTGGCTTTCCCATCGCCGGCGACGAGAAATACGGTGATTTCCCGCTGAACAAGGCTTTGCGGAAGGAGGGGCTGCCGCGCATGTTCCTGCACGCGCACAGTCTGGCACTCAACCATCCCCTCACCGGCGAACGCCTGCAGATCGAGGCGCCGCTGCCGGAGGACCTGGCGGGTTTCGTGCGCCGGCTCGATGCGCACCATCCGCGCGAATTCGATCGCGCAGCCCGCAACACTGACCAAGACCATGCCCGCACAGTTTGACCTCATCGTTTTCGACTGGGACGGTACGCTGCTCGATTCGGCGGCGGCCATCGTCCATGCCATCCAGCACGCCTGTGACGACCTGGGCGTTGTGCCGCCGGACGACGCGACCGCGCGTTCGGTGATCGGCCTCGGGCTGATCGACGCGCTGTCGCGTGCCGTCCCCGCACTGCCCGCCTCACGCCACCAGGAACTGGCCGGCCGCTATCGCTATCACTACCTGGCGCGCGACCACGAATTGACACTGTTCGACGGCGTGCCTGAACTGCTCGACGAATTGCGCGGGCGCGGTCACACGCTCGCGGTGGCCACCGGCAAGAGCCGCGTCGGCCTGAATCGCGCGCTCGGTCACACCGGCCTGGGGCCGATGTTCGCGTCCACCCGCTGTGCCGACGAATCGGTGTCGAAACCGGCGCCCGACATGGTGCTGGAACTGATGGACGAACTGTCGCACGCGCCTGAGCGCACACTGGTCATCGGCGATACGACGCACGATCTGCTGATGGCGCGTCACGCCGGTTGCGAGGCGGTTGCCGTGAGTTACGGTGCGCATCCTCTGCACGAACTGCTCGACGTGGCGCCGCGAGCGCACGCTGCCAGCGTGGCCGAGCTGACGGAATGGCTGCGATGTCACGCGTGAGCGTCTGCGCGTCGGACGCGCTGGAGGAAGGCGGAGCAGGGGTGCGGTTCGAGATCGCGGGCGCTGGCGACAAACCGCGGCAGGCCTTCGCCGTACGTTTCCGCGGGCGGGTGCACGGCTATATAAATCGCTGTCGCCATGTGCCGATAGAACTCGACTGGAATCACGGCGAGTTCTTCGATACTTCAAAGTTATACTTGATCTGCTCCACTCACGGCGCCCTTTATGCACCGGACACCGGGCTGTGTGTCGGCGGTCCCTGCCGCGGCGCAAGACTGGAACCGGTGAAGCTCGAAGAATCCGATGGACAGGTGTGGCTGTCCGAAGCACGCAGCGAGTAAGTAAACCATCATGTCCGAACCCGACAATTCTTCAGATAAACGTCCTGACGCCACTTGGGAGCGCAAGCTGATCGAGCGTCTCGCGCTCGAATCGGTCACCGAACAGCGCCGTCGTCGGCGCTGGAGCATCTTTTTCCGGATGATCGGCTTCGCCTACCTTGGCGTGCTCACCTTTGCGCTGATCGACTGGAGTTCCCTTTTCAGTCAGGCCGAACACCGCAAGCACACGGCGCTGGTCGAGCTCAGCGGTGTCATCGCGCCGAACGGCGAAGCGAGCGCCGAGCGCATCGTGTCCTCGCTGCAGTCGGCCTTCGACGACAAGAACACTCAGGGCGTCATCCTGAAGATCAACAGCCCGGGCGGCAGTCCGGTGCAGAGCGGCATCATCAACGACGAGATCGGCCGGCTGCGTGCGCTTTATCCGGATACGCCGCTGTACGCCGTGGTCGAGGACATCTGTGCATCCGGCGGCTATTACGTCGCCGTCGCTGCTGACCGCATCTACGTGGACAAGGCGAGCATCGTCGGTTCGATCGGCGTGCTGATGGATGGCTTCGGTTTCACTGGACTGATGGACAAGGTGGGGATCGAGCGCCGGCTGCTGACGGCTGGCGAGAACAAGGGTTTTCTCGATCCGTTTTCGCCGCAGGATGAACGGCATAAGGATCATGCGCGTCAGCTTCTCGGCGACGTGCATCAGCAGTTCATCGAGGTGGTGCGCAAGGGCCGCGGCGAGCGGCTGAAGGAATCGCCGGACATGTTCTCCGGCCTGATGTGGAGCGGCTCGCGCAGTATCGAACTGGGTCTGGCCGACGACTTGGGCAGCGTCGAGTACGTTGCGCGCGACGTCGTCAAGGCTGCCGATATCGTCGATTTCACGCAGCGTCAGAACATCGCCGAGCGTTTTGCCAAGCAACTGGGCGCCGATCTGGGTGAGAGCGTGACCGGCGTGCTGAACCGCGTAGGGATGCGCTGAAGCGTTTGGCGACGCCTTAATCGGCCAGCAGGAGGAAAAGTGTCGGGCGGCGGTCGATGCGTCCGATCTCCTCCACCGTCCACTTCGACACTGGCTTCGTCCGCACGAACTGATCGGGCGCCGTCAGCGCCGCCGCCACGCACAGCAAGGTGCTGCCGCGGCAATGCGAGCGAATGGCGTCGAACATTTTCAGGTTGCGATAGGGCGTCTCGATGAACAGTTGGGTCTGTCTGAGTCGCGCCGACTGCTTCTCCAGCTCCGCCAGTGTCTTCGCCCGCGCGCCGTCCTCGACCGGCAGATAGCCGTGGAAGGCGAACGATTGCCCGTTCAGGCCGGACGCCATCAGACCGAGCAGGATGGACGATGGGCCGACCAGCGGCATGACCGGGATGCCCATCGTGTGGGCGGTACGTGCCGCCAGCGCACCCGGGTCGGCAACGCCGGGGCAGCCTGCGTCGGAAATCACGCCGGCGCTGCGGCCGGCGAGTACGGGCGCCAGCAGGTCTCGCAGCAGACGGCCGTCCTTTTCCGGCGGCAACTCGACGATTTCGAGCTCGCGCAGCGGCGTCGGGTGCTCGAGACGCTTCAGCGTGGCGCGGGCCGACTTGGCGCTCTCCACCAGGAAGTAGTCGAGGCGGTGTGCGCAGTCGCGCACTGCGGCTGGCGTGTCGAGCGCGCAATCGGCGCCGACGTCGAGCGGGCTGGGCAGCATGTAGAGCGTGCCCGCCGAGGTCATCGTGCTCATGGCAGCGGGTAACCGATGTCACGCAGCAAGGCGCTGAGACGGATCAGCGGCAGGCCGACCAGCGCTGTCGGGTCGTCGCCGCTCAGCCGCTCCAGCAAAGCAATGCCCAGCGATTCGGATTTGGCGGCGCCAGCGCAGTCCAGCGGGTCATCGAGATCGACGTAGCGCTCGATTTCCGGTCGAGACAGCGGGCGGAGCGCGACTTCGGTCGGCACCAGGGCTTCATGCCGTGTGCCGTTGCGGCCATCGATCACGCACAGCGCAGTGTCGAACACGACGGTCCGGCCGCTCAGTTCCGCCAGCTGGGCGATGGCGGCGTCGCGGCTGCCCGGCTTGCCGTAGCGACGTCCGCCGCAGGAGGCCACCTGATCGGAGCCGATGACACAGGCGCCGGGAAAGCGCGCCGCGATCGCTTCGGCCTTGCTGCGCGCGAGGCGTATGGCCTGTTCGCGTGGCGTTTCGTCGCCGAGCATCGACTCGTCGATGTCCGGTGACGCAGTGGTGAAGGGAACGCGCAGCCGGGACAGCAGCTCCTGGCGATAGCGTGAGGACGAGCCGAGGACCAGTGGAGGAAGATCTGGGGACATATGCGGACGAGGGAAACGGAGTGCCGGCCCGCGTCTTCGCAGGCCGAAAGTCTGAACGTGCTTTGACAGCAGCTTCAAGGGGATAGTATCATTTTGGGTTTGTTTCTCCGCCTGTTGCATCATCGGGCAAGCAGACGTTCATGACCGAAGCAGCCGGAGCCGGAAAGTCGACGGGTAATGTGTCGGCCGGCAATGAATCGAGCGGCGACGAAGTACGTGTCCGGCTCGACGCACAGCAGCTGGCGCGTGCGCAGCAGCGTCTGACCGGTCGTGTCGCGCTGGCATCGTTCGGGCGACTGGCGGCGGAGTGCCGCAGTGCCGATGGAATCGAGTGGTCGCTCACCGGTTCGGTAGATGCCGAAGGCGCCTGCTGGCTGACCCTCGCGGTGGCGGCCGATGTGGTGATGCAATGCCAGCGCTGTCTCGGCGACGTGCAGATCGATGTGCATAGCGAGTCCCGCTTCCGCCTGGTATTTGCCGGCGAGGCCTGGGGCGACGAAGATCTCGACGACGACAGTTTTGAGGCGCTGGAACTCGACGGGCCGCTCGATCTGGCAGCACTGGTTGAGGACGAAGTGCTGCTTGCGTTGCCCGCGGTACCACTGCACGAGCAGTGCGAGGCGCCGGCGGCAGCAGGCGTGAACGAGCAGGAAACGACTTCGGCTAAGCCGTCACCGTTCGCGGTGCTCGGGCAGCTGAAACGGAATTGAATGAGGCTGGCTGGATCATCCGATCCGGCGGGCGCGGTTGTGTGGTTTTTTATCCGGTTATCCGGGGGAGTTGTTCATGGCTGTCCAGCAAAACAAGAAGTCGCCGTCGAAGCGCGGCATGCACCGTGCGCATGATTTTCTGACCGCGCCGGCCACCGCCGTCGAGTCGACCACGGGTGAGGTCCACCTGCGTCATCACATCTCGCCGAGCGGTTTCTACCGCGGCAAGAAGGTGCTCAAGACCAAGGGCGAGTGATCATCGCTTTGTCGTTTTTTCCGGCACGCCGCACCTGTGCGGCCTCCCCGGACGACTTTGAATTGATCGGATGCGCGGCATGAGCTACACCCTGGCCATCGATTGCATGGGCGGGGATCATGGTCCGTCTGTCACCCTGCCGGCATCCCTTGCCTATCTGCGAAGGGATCCTGCCTGCAGTCTGCTGCTCGTCGGGCTCAAGGATGTGCTCGATGCTGAATTGAAGCGCCTCGGTGTGAGCGACGAGCCGCGGATTTCTGTCGTCCATGCGTCCGAAGTGGTGGGCATGGACGAGCCGCCGGCGCAAGCCATGCGCGGCAAGAAGGATTCATCAATGCGTGTGGCGATCGACCTGGTGAAGGAAGGTCGCGCGCAGGCCGCGGTGTCCGCCGGCAACACCGGCGCGCTGATGGCGATCTCCAAGTTCGTCCTGAAGACGCTGCCCGGCATCGACCGGCCGGCGATTGCCTCCATCCTGCCGACCGTAAAGGGCCACACTTACGTGCTGGACCTCGGCGCCAATGTCGATTGCACCTCCGAGCACCTGTTCCAGTTCGGCCTGATGGGCGCGATGCTGGTGTCGGCGCTCGAGTCGCGCGAGCGCCCGAGCGTCGGGTTGCTCAACATCGGCGAGGAAGCGATCAAGGGCAATGAAGCGGTGAAGGGTGCAGCCGATCTGCTGCGCGCCAGTGATCTCAACTTCTACGGCAATGTTGAGGGTAACGACATCTACAAGGGCACGACCGACGTCGTGGTCTGCGATGGATTCGTCGGCAATGTCGCGCTGAAGACGTCGGAAGGTCTGGCGCAGATGATAGGCACCTTCCTGCGCGAGGAATTCAGCCGCGGACCGCTGCGCAAGCTGATGTACCTGGTTGCCCGGCCGGTCATTGCCGCCTTCCGCCGCCGTGTCGATCATCGTCGTTACAATGGCGCCAGTCTGCTCGGCCTGCGCGGTGTCGTCGTGAAGAGCCACGGCTCCAGCGATGCCTACGGATTCGAGCAGGCCATCGCCCGCGCAGCCGATGCAGTGCGCAATGATCTGATCGCCCGCATCACCGAATGCATGACACGTACCGAGGTAGCTGCATGAGTTTTTGCCGCATCACCGGCACGGGCGGCTATCTGCCCGGCGCGCCGGTGTCGAACCATGATCTGGTCGCACGGGGCATCGAAACGTCGGACGAGTGGATCGCCGATCGTACCGGCATCCGCTTCCGTCACTTTGCCGCCGAGCACGAACATTCCAGCGACCTCGCGCTGAATGCGAGCCGTCGGGCGCTCGAAATGGCCGGTCGCGAGGCGGGCGAGGTCGATCTGATCATCGTCGCCACGTCGACGCCCGATCAGGTTTTCCCGAGTACCGCCTGCCTGCTGCAGCACAAGCTGGGTAACCGCGTGGCGACCGCGTTCGACGTGCAGGCGGTGTGCTCGGGTTTCGTCTATGCGCTGACCATCGCCGAGAAGTTTATCCGTTCGGGTTCGCACAAGTGTGCGCTGGTCGTCGGTGCCGAGGTGTTCTCGCGCATCCTCGACTGGAACGACCGCGGCACCTGCGTGCTGTTCGGTGACGGTGCCGGCGCAGTGGTGCTCGAGGCATCGAGCGAGCCGGGCATCCTGTCATCGGCGCTGCATGCCGACGGCCACTATCACGACATCCTGTCGGTGCCGGGCCAGGTCTGCAATGGCGTTGTTGCCGGCAAGCCCTTGCTGCAGATGGACGGCCAGGCGGTTTTCAAGTTCGCCGTGCGCGTGCTGGGCGATACCGCGGTCGAACTGATGCAGGCAGCCGAACTGCCGATGACTGCGCTCGACTGGCTGGTGCCTCACCAGGCCAATATCCGCATCCTGCAGTCGACCGCCAAGCGACTCGACATGTCGATGGACAAGGTCGTTACCACGGTGGCCGAGCATGGCAATACGTCGGCTGCGTCGGTGCCGCTCGCGCTTGATATCGCCGTCCGTGACGGCCGCATCAAGCGGGGCCAGAACGTGATGCTCGAGGGTGTGGGCGGCGGTTTTACCTGGGGCGGCGTGTTGCTGCGCTTCTGATCCACTCGCTTCCGATCCACCGATTTTCCGATGTCTTCCATGCAGAAATTCGCTTTCGTTTTTCCGGGCCAGGGTTCGCAATCGGTCGGCATGATGGCCGCCTATGGCGACGACGCCGAAATCCGCGCGGCTTTTGACGAGGCTTCGCTCGCGCTCGGTGAAGATCTGTGGGCGATGGCGGCCGACGGTCCTGCCGAGCGCCTGTCGCTGACCACCAACACGCAGCCGCTGATGCTGACTGCCGGCGTCGCGGTGTTCCGCAGCTGGGTCAAGCGTACCGGTCGTACCCCTGATGTCGTCGCCGGGCACAGCTTGGGCGAGTACGCAGCGCTGGTCGCTGCCGGCGTGCTTAGACTGAAGGATGCCGTGCCGCTGGTTCGTCTGCGCGCGCAGGCAATGCAGGACGCCGTGCCCGCCGGTACCGGCGCGATGGCCGCCGTGCTGGGTCTGGACGCAGCCGCAGTGCAGGCCTGCTGCGACGACGCCGCACAAGGTGAAGTGGTCGCTGCGGTGAATTTCAACTCGCCTGAGCAGACAGTGATTGCCGGCCATGCCGCTGCCGTCCAGCGCGCGATGGCACTGCTGTCGGAACGCGGTGCCAAGCGCACGGTCGCGCTGCCGGTCAGTGCGCCCTTTCATTGCAGCCTGATGCAGCCGGCGGCCGAAAAGCTGGCCCAGGCGCTGCCCGACGTCGAATTCCGCCGGCCGCAGATCATGTTGGTCAATAACGTCGATGTCGCTTCGCCGGAAGAGCCGGACGCGATCCGCGATGCACTGGTCCGTCAGGCGGCGGCGCCGGTGCGGTGGGTCGAGGTGATTCAGCGCATGGCAGAACTGGGCGTCGTCACGGTCGCAGAGTGCGGCCCGGGCAAGGTGCTGGCCGGCCTGACCAAGCGCATCGACCGCAACCTGAATGGTGTGGCGCTGTCCGACGGTGCTGCGCTGGAACAGCTTGCTCAACAGATCGGAGTGAATTGATGGGTGTTCTCGACGGACAGATTGCGCTGGTGACCGGCGCCAGCCGGGGCATCGGCCGCGCGATTGCGCTGGCGCTCGGCCAGGCGGGCGCCACGGTGATCGGCACCGCGACCAGTGAAGCCGGCGCCGCAGGCATACAGCAGTCTTTCGAAACTGCCGGCGTCCGGGGGCGGGGCATCGTGCTCGACGTGACCGATACTGCGGCGATTCCCGCCGCGATCAGCGCGATCGAGAAGGACTTCGGCACCGTTTCCGTGCTGGTGAACAACGCCGGCATCACGCGCGACAACCTCGCGATGCGGATGAAGGACGACGAGTGGCAGGCGGTCATCGACACCAACCTGAAGGCGGTATTCACGATGTCGCGCGCCGTGATGAAGGGCATGATGAAGGCGCGCAGCGGCCGCATCATCAACATCACGTCGGTGGTCGGCGAAACGGGTAATCCGGGGCAGGCCAACTACGCCGCCGCCAAGGCAGGCGTCGCCGGCATGAGCATGGCGCTGGCGCGCGAACTCGGTTCGCGCAACATCACCGTGAATTGCGTGGCGCCGGGCTTCATCGCCACCGACATGACCGAGGCGCTGGGCGACGCCGCCCGTGACGCGTTGCTGGGCCAGATTCCGCTGGGACGCCTCGGTTCGGCTGACGAAGTGGCCGCTGCGGTCGTGTTCCTCGCGTCGCCGCTCGCCGCCTACGTGACCGGCAGTACCTTGCATGTGAACGGCGGGATGTTCATGCATTGATATTCGGCGGTGTGCGGCGCGCAAGCGCCATACACCTCCAAAGGCGAAGTGGACCAGGCTTTCTGTTACACTCGCGCCACTTTTTTTTCGCGCTCTCACGCTCTAGTCAGGGCATACACAGGGAAGGAGTACCGCAATGGAAAACATCGAACAACGCGTCAAGAAGATCGTTGCCGAACAACTGGGCGTCAACGAAGCCGAGATCAAGAACGAATCGTCTTTCGTCGACGATCTGGGCGCTGACTCGCTCGATACGGTTGAACTGGTCATGGCGCTCGAAGAAGAGTTCGAATGCGAAATCCCCGACGAAGAAGCCGAGAAGATCACCTCGGTGCAACAGGCCATCGATTACGTGAACCGTCATCTGGCCAGCAAGGCCTGATCGTTTCATCGAGCGGAGTACGTTTTGGCACGTAAAAGAATAGTTGTCACCGGCCTGGGCATCATTTCCCCGGTCGGGAACACGGTCGGACAAGCCTGGGAGAACATCCTGGCGGCGAAGTCGGGGATCCGTCGCATCACGCGTTTCGATCCGTCCGAACTGCCTGTCCAGATCGCGGGCGAAGTGCGCGATTTCGACGTCGCCAACTACCTGTCTCCGAAAGAGGCACGGCGTTTCGACACCTTCATCCATTTCGGCATTGCTGCCTCGATGGATGCCATCCGCGATGCCGGACTCGAGGCGAATCCGGCCAACGCCGAGCGCATCGGCGTCTGCGTCGGCTCGGGCATCGGCGGTCTGCCGATGATCGAGGAAACGCACAACGCCATGCTGGCCGGCGGCGTGCGCAAGGTGTCGCCGTTCTTCGTGCCGGGCTCGATCATCAACATGATCTCCGGCATCGTGGCGATCAACTACGGTTTCAAGGGCCCGAACTTTGCGACCGTCAGTGCCTGCGCGACGGCCAACCACTCGATTGGCGAAGCGATGCGTCTGATCGAGTATGGCGACGCCGACGTGATGATTGCCGGTGGTGCCGAATCGACGATGTGCCCGCTGGGCGTGGCCGGCTTCGCGGCTGCCAAGGCGCTGTCGGGCCGTAACGATGATCCGGAGACCGCCAGCCGTCCGTGGGACAGCGGTCGTGACGGCTTCGTGCTGGGTGAAGGTGCTGGCGTGCTGGTGCTCGAGGAGTACGAGCACGCGAAGGCCCGCGGCGCACGCATCTACTGCGAGCTCGCCGGCTACGGCATGAGTGCCGACGCGCATCACATCACTGCGCCCTGCGAGGACGGTGAAGGTGCATCGCGCAGCATGGCGAATGCGCTGCGCAACGGTGGTGTGGCGCTGGACGAGGTCGACTACATCAACGCTCACGGCACATCCACGCCGCTGGGCGACATTGCCGAAACGGTGGCGATCAAGCGCTGTTTTGGTGAGCACGCCAAAACGCTGTGCGTCAGCTCGACCAAGTCCATGACCGGTCACGCACTGGGCGCGGCCGCGGGTATCGAGGCGGTGGTGACGGTGATGGCGATCCACAAGCAGATCGCGCCGCCGACCGCCAATCTGCGCGACCAGGATCCGGCCTGCGATCTCGATTACGTGCCGCTGGTGCCGCGCGAGATCAACATTCGTTCCGCGCTGTCGAATTCCTTTGGTTTCGGCGGTACGAACGCGACGCTGGTCTTCCGTCGCATGTGAGACACCGGCCTTGAACCGCGAGCGGCTTCAGGGCTTCCGGCAGATGCATCTGAAAGGGTCACGTCTTCGCGACGTGGCCCTTTTTTTCGCCTCGCTTGCCGCTGTCGTTGCGTCGGTACTGCTAGGCCCTCTCGCCATCGGGCTCTGTGCGCTCTCGCTGCCGCTGACGGTAGCGGTGCGCGTGCGAGCGGGGCGCCTGTGCGGGCTGGCGAGCGAGGATGGCGAATCCCTCACTTGCGTTCAGTCCGTCGGCGAGGCGCTGAGCGGCCGCCCCTGCGCAGCGAGAATGGGGCGTGCTTGGACTTCGGTCACGCTGGAAGGCGATGGCGGGCGACAGCACCTGCTGCTGTTTGCGGACCAGTTCGACAGCGTCGACGATTACCGGCGCTTCAGACTGTGGTTGCGTGCAGTTCTTCTGGCTGACGCGAGCGACGCGGACGCAGGATGGTTGGGCTGGCTGCGTCGCTGGTATCGGGGTAGTCACGACTGAAATGCAGGCCGCGACTCTCGTGCCGCTGCATCGCGCTGCGCACGATGAGATGGGCGGTCATCACCAGATTGCGCAATTCGATCAGGTCATTGCTGATGCGGAAGTGCGCGTAGTACTCGTCGATCTCGCGTTCGAGCAGGCGGATGCGATGCAGTGCGCGTTCAAGGCGCTTGTTGGTGCGGACGATGCCGACGTAGTCCCACATGAAGCGGCGCAGTTCGTCCCAGTTGTGCGCGATCACCACCTCTTCGTCGGCGTCGGTTACGCGGCTTTCGTCCCAGGCCGGCAGGTCGGGCAGGGAAGAGCCGGGTCGAGCGAGGATGTCCTGTGCCGCAGACTCGGCATAGACGAGGCATTCCAGCAGCGAGTTGCTGGCCAGCCGGTTGGCGCCGTGCAGACCGGTGTAACTGGTCTCGCCGATCGCGTACAGGCCATCGACATCGGTATGCGCACGCTGGTCGACCTTGACGCCGCCGCATGTGTAATGCGCCGCTGGCACCACCGGAATCGGCTGCCGCGTGATGTCTATGCCGAGTTCGAGGCAGCGTGCATGGATGTTCGGGAAATGGCTGATCAGGAAGTCGGCCGGCTTGTGCGACACGTCAAGATAGACGCAGTCGAGACCGCGCTTCTTCATTTCGTAGTCGATCGCCCGTGCCACGACGTCGCGCGGCGCCAGTTCGGCGCGTTCGTCGTGCGCCGGCATGAAGCGTTCGCCGTCGGGCAGCCGCAGCAGGCCGCCCTCGCCGCGCATCGCCTCGGTGATCAGGAAGGACTTGGCGTGCGGGTGGTAGAGACAGGTCGGGTGAAACTGGATGAACTCCATGTTTCCCACCCTGCAACCGGCGCGCCACGCCATCGCGATGCCGTCGCCGGTCGCGGTATCCGGATTGGTCGTGTACAGGTAGACCTTGCCGGCACCGCCGGTTGCCAGCACGACCACTGGCGCTGCAAAGGTATCGACGCGGTCGTTCTCGATGTCGAGGACGTAGGCGCCGGCGCAGCCCAGTTCTGGGCGACCGATCTTCCAGCCGACGATCAGATCGACCGCCAGATGGCGTTCGAAGATGTGGATGTTCGGGTGCGCCTTGACCTGACCGGTCAGCGTCATCTGGATGGCCGAGCCGGTCGCATCGGCCACATGCACGATGCGGCGGTGGCTGTGGCCGCCCTCACGAGTCAGGTGGTAACCGAGCGAGGTCTGGTCGTCGCGCGTGAAGGGGACGCCGCGGCCGATCAGCCACTCGATCGCGCGTCGGCCGTTCTCGACCACGAAGCGGCTGGCTTCCGGGTCGCACAGTCCGGCGCCGGCGACCAGCGTGTCGCGCAGATGCGCCTCGACCGAGTCCTCGCTGTCGAGCACGGCGGCCACGCCACCCTGGGCCCAGCTGGACGCCGAGTCCTCCAGCTTCTGCTTGGTGACCAGGGCGACCTGGCGACCGGCTTCCGCCAGTCGCAAAGCGAGCGCCTGTCCGGCCAGGCCGCTTCCGAGTACCAGCACGTCGAATGTCTGCACGGCGATCAGCAGTTCAATGGGAGGGCTGCACTATATCGCAGCGCAGCGAGAGGATGCCGGCCGCGGACGTGCCGACTGCAATGAACTTTGTCGGAAGCCCCCGGTCTGTGCTGGCATGGACGCGACACTACACCCCCTTCAAGTGGTACCCAGGCCTGCGCGCTCGGATATACTGCGCGCCAGTTCAAAACCCGCGCCGGTGAAAGACCCGGGTGGCACAACATCGGCCCAGATGAGCGAGCGAGAGGTTGACCAGCTGCTTGTCGAGCGTGCGCAGCGCGGCGACAAGCAGGCCTTCGGTCTGTTGGTCAGCAAGTATCAGCGCAAGCTCGGACGGCTGCTGTCGCGCCTGATACGCGACCCGGCCGAAGTAGAGGACGTGGCACAGGAGGCCTTCATCAAGGCTTACCGTGCGTTGCCCTCGTTCCGCGGTGAGAGCGCGTTTTACACGTGGCTGTACAGAATAGGCGTCAATACGGCGAAGAACTACCTCGTGTCGCAGGGGCGCAGAGCCCCGACCAGCACGGAGTTCGATTCCGAAGAGGCGGAAAACTTTGACGACAGCGACAACCTCCGGGACATCAACACCCCCGAGCGGCTGCTGCTGACCAAGCAGATCGGACAGACGGTGACCTCCGCAATGGAAGCACTGCCCGAAGAACTGCGCACAGCCATCATGCTGCGTGAGCTCGAAGGCATGGCCTACGAGGAGATCGCGACAGTGATGGATTGTCCGATCGGGACGGTGCGTTCGCGCATTTTCCGTGCCCGGGAGGCGATCGCCGAGAAGCTGCGGCCGCTGCTCGACACGGCTCCCGACAAGAGGTGGTAACAGGCATGAAAGAGAATCTGAGCGCATTCATCGACAACGAGCTCGATGAGCGCACGTCGCAGCAGGTGCTGGATCGCCTGCACGCGGACGGCGATCTGCGCGATGAGTTTGCATTGCAGGTGATGATTGGCGATGTACTGCGCGGCGACGATGGTTTCGACGCGCGTTTCACGGCGTCGGTCATGAGCAGACTTGACGACGAGCCCACGGTGCTGGCGCCGGTTGCCTTCCGCGTCCAGCCCGAAGCGAAGCGACTGTGGATGCCTGCCGCGGCGGCCGTCGCCGGCGTCGCGCTGGTGTCCTGGCTGGGGCTCGACCTCATGTCCGCTCCCGACGTGCAGCCGCAACTGGCGGTTGCTCCGGTGGTCGTGCCGGTGCAGCTTGCACAGACCGAATCGCCCCTTCGCGCCTATCTTGTCGCGCATCAGGGTTACTCGCCGACCGGCAGCATGCAGGGCGTCGCGCTCTACGCGCGCGGCGTTTCGGATCCGCAGACCGACGACCGTCGATGATCGTGCGGGCAGTCTGGCTGTTTGCGTCCCTGCTGTTTGCGCAGGGCGCGCTGGCCCAGGGGCAGCCTGAAGCGCTGTCCCTCCTCGGGCGAGCGGTGAGCGCCTCGCAGCGCACCTCCTACATTGGCACTTTCGTCTATCAGAGCGGTTCGAACGTCGAAACCTCGCGTGTCGCGCACTACGTCGACACCGACGGCAATTCGGTCGAACGGCTGGAAGTGCTCGACGGCAGCCCGCGCGAGGTCATCCGCGTCAATGACGAGGTGCGTTGCTACCTGCCAAAGGAAAAGATCATCATCGAGGACCGGCGTGGCGCGCGGAAGACTTTCCCGTCGCTGTTGCCGGAGTCGGTCGGTGCGCTCAGCGATTACTACACGGTTCGCAAAGGCCCGCCCGGCCGCGTCGCAGGCTTCGATACCCAGTCCGTGCTGCTCGAGCCGAAGGACGGTTACCGTTACGGTCACATGTTCTGGATCGAGGCACAGACCGGCCTGTTGCTGAAGGCGCGCATGGTGAACGAGCGCAGCGAACCGATAGAGCAGTTCGCCTTCGCCCAGCTGCAGCTCGGTCCGGCGCTGACGCGCGAGGACGTGCAATCCAGGCTGGCCGCCTCGTCGTCGGGCTGGAAGGTGCATACGGCGAATTCGACCCAGGCTCAGAATGCCGACCTCGGCTGGACGATGAATGGCGACGTGCCTGGCTTCCGCCAGATCGCCGGCATGAAGCGGTCGCTCGGCCCGGACCGCCCCGACATGGTCCATATGGTTTTCTCCGATGGCCTCGCTGCGATCTCGGTATTCATCGAGCCCTACCGCAAGGAAGACGGAAACGTCGTCGGGCCGATGAAGCATGGCGCCGTGAACGTGTACAAGCGACGGCTGGCGGGCTACGTCATCACCGCGCTCGGCGAAGTGCCGCCGCACAGTCTGCAGCGCATGGCGGACGCGGTGGGACAGAAGCGTTGATGAACGTCCGTTCGGGTCAGGTCCGCCGCGTCGCCGATGGTTTCGCCTGGGTCGATGTGGAGCGGCAGAGTGGTTGCGGTCGATGTGCCGAAAGCGGTGGCTGCGGTCGGGCCTGTGAATCGGCCGCGGCGACCTACGTCATACCCGTCGACGTCGCCGTGCTGCCAGGCGAACGCGTCGATGTCGTCGTGTCGCAGCGGGCGCCGCTGATTGCAGCGCTGCTGACCTACGGCGTCGCGCTGCTCGCGCTGTTCGTGGGTGTTGCACTGGCGATGCTGCTGGCCGGCGATTCGGACCTCTCAGTGGCAGCAGGGGCCGTGGTCGGTCTGATCGCCGCTGCGGGCTGGCTGCGCGGCAGTCGCTCGCGCAGCACGCTCATTCCTTCCGTACGTATCCTTTCCGGTCGCGACCTTTCGCCCAGATCATGAAATCCCTGTTCGCGGCTGCGATGTTCAGCCTGAGTTGCCTGTTTGCCATCGTTCCTCCGGCCAGCGCGCAGCGCGAACTGCCGGATTTCTCGCAACTGGTCGAGCAGCAGGGGCGGGCGGTGGTCAATATCAGCACGACGCAGAAGGTCAGTACGCGGGCGATGCCGCAGCTGCCGCCTGGGCTGGACGAAGACGATCCAATGTTCGATTTCTTCCGCCGCTTCGTTCCGCAGCAACCCGGTGTGCCGGGCTCGCAGGACGCCCGATCCCTCGGGTCAGGATTCATCATTTCGGCCGACGGCTATCTGATGACCAATGCTCACGTGGTGGACGAAGCCGACGAAATCACCGTCCGCCTGTCCGACAAGCGCGAATTCCGGGCGCGCGTGATCGGCGCCGACAAGCGTACCGACGTCGCGCTGCTCAAGATCGACGCCACCGGCCTGCCGGTCGTTCGCTTCGGTGACGCCAGCAAGCTCAAGGTGGGCGAGTGGGTGGTGGCCATCGGCTCGCCTTTCGGTTTCGAAAGCTCGGTCACCGCCGGCATCGTGTCGGCCAAGGGTCGCTCGCTGCCGCAGGAAAACTTCGTTCCTTTCATCCAGACCGACGTCGCCATCAACCCCGGCAATTCGGGCGGGCCGCTGTTCAATCTGCGCGGCGAGGTGGTGGGCATCAATTCGCAGATCTACAGCCGCAACGGCGGTTTCATGGGCCTGTCCTTCGCCATTCCGATCGACGTGGCGATGGATGTGCAGTCGCAACTGCGCGCCACCGGCCGCGTTCAGCGCGGACGCATAGGCGTGGTCATACAGGAAGTGACGAAGGAACTGGCCGACTCCTTTGGCCTGCCGAACGTCGAAGGTGCGCTGGTCAGTTCGGTCGAGCCGCGCGGCCCGGCGGAGAAGGCGGGCATCGAACCCGGCGACGTGATCCTGCGTTTCGACGGCAAGCAGGTCGAAAAGTCGGGCGATCTGCCGCGGCTGGTGGGCGGAACGAAGCCGGGCACGGCGTCGGTTGCGCAGATCTGGCGCAACGGTGCGACGCGTGACATCCGCGTCACCGTGGCTGAACTGAGTGACGAACGCATCGACCCGCGCAAGGCCCGCCGTGGCGCGGCGCCCGAGGCGGCACCCGCACCCAACCGGCTGGGGCTGGTGCTCTCCGAGCTGACGCCGCAGCAGAAGCGCGAACTGAAGGTCGAGGGCGGGCTGAAGGTGGAGGAAGTCGCGGGCAACCAGCGATCCGACCTGCGTGCCGGCGACATCATCCTGGCGGTGATCGCCCGCGGCAAGCAGACACCAGTCGGCACGCTGGAGCAGTTCAACAAGATCCTCTCCAGCATCGAACCCAAGGTCGGGCTGACGGTGCTGGTGCGCCGCGGCGACAGCCAGACCTTCCTGACGCTGCGTGCGCCGAACGGGCAGGGCGACGGCAAGTGAGCGGCGCTCCGCGCGAACTGACGCTCTACCTGCGGCGCTGGTGTCACCTGTGCGACGAGCTGATCGAGGCGCTCGAGCCGCTGATCGCCGGCCAGGGGATCAGTGTGCGCGAAATCGATATCGACGAGCACGAGGAATTCGAGGACGCCTATGGCGAGCACATTCCGGTGCTCTGTGCGGGCGATCGCGAACTGTGCCGGCACCGGCTGGACGAGGGGGCTGTACGGGCCTATCTGCTAGAATCGCGCGCTTGACTGCAGGCCCGGTCCGGCTGACCGCACAGGGGTGCCCGCCACGGCGCCCTTTTTTGTTTTCCGCCGCCCTTTTTTGATTCCGTTCCCGATTCCATTCGACTGATGCAGCACATCCGAAATTTTTCCATCATCGCCCACATCGATCACGGCAAGTCCACGCTGGCGGACCGGCTGATCCAGCGCTGCGGCGGCCTGTCCGACCGTGAGATGGAGGCGCAGGTGCTTGACTCGATGGATCTGGAGCGCGAGCGCGGCATCACCATCAAGGCGCAGACCGCTGCGCTGTCGTACAAGGCCAAGGACGGTCAGGTCTATAACCTGAACCTGATCGATACCCCGGGGCACGTCGACTTTTCCTACGAGGTGAGCCGCTCGCTGTCCGCCTGCGAAGGCGCGCTGCTGGTGGTCGACGCATCTCAGGGTGTCGAAGCGCAGACGGTGGCGAACTGCTACACCGCGCTCGACCTCGGCGTCGAGGTGGTGCCGGTGCTGAACAAGATGGACCTGCCTCAGGCCGATCCGGACAACGCGAAGCAGGAAGTGGAGGACGTGATCGGCATCGACGCGACCGACGCCATTCCGTGTTCGGCCAAGACCGGCATGGGCATCGACGACATCCTCGAAGCGGTGATCGCGCGCATTCCGGCGCCCAAGGGTGATCCGGCTGCACCGCTGAAGGCGCTCATCATCGATTCCTGGTTCGACAACTACGTCGGCGTGGTGATGCTGGTGCGTGTGGTCGATGGCGCGCTGAAGCCCAAGGACAAGATGCTGCTGATGTCGACCGGTGCCCAGTACCAGTGCGACCAGGTCGGCGTATTCACGCCGAAATCGGTGCAGAAGACCAGTCTGTCGGCTGGCGAAGTGGGTTTCATCATTTCCGGCATCAAGGAACTGCAGGCCGCCAAGGTGGGCGACACCATTACGCTGGCCGACCGCCGCGCCGACGCGCCGCTGCCCGGCTTCAAGGAAATCAAGCCGCAGGTGTTCGCCGGTCTGTATCCGGTCGAGGCCAGCGAGTACGACCAGCTGCGCGAGTCGCTGGAAAAGCTCAAGCTGAACGACGCCTCGCTGCAGTACGAGCCGGAAGTGTCGCAGGCACTGGGCTTCGGTTTCCGCTGCGGCTTCCTCGGCATGCTGCACATGGAAATCGTGCAGGAGCGGCTGGAGCGCGAGTTCGACATGGACCTCATCACGACGGCGCCGACCGTGGTGTACGAGGTGCTGATGAACGACGGCAGCGTCGTCATGGTCGAGAACCCGTCCAAGCTGCCGGAAACGTCCAAGGTTGCTGAAATCCGTGAGCCCATCATCAAGGCGGTCATCTTCATGCCGCAGGATTACCTGGGTGCGGTGATCACGCTGTGCGAACAGAAGCGCGGTCAGCAGGTGAACATGCTCTACCACGGCCGTCAGGTGCAGCTGACCTATGACCTGCCGATGGCCGAAGTGGTGTTCGACTTCTTCGACAAGCTGAAGTCGGTGTCACGCGGCTATGCCTCGCTCGACTACGAGTTCAAGGAATACCGCGCCGCCGACGTGGTGAAGCTCGATCTTATGGTGGCGGGCGAGAAGGTCGATGCGCTGTCGGTCATCGTGCACCGAGCCAACGCGCAGTTCCGGGGCCGCGAGGTGGCGGCGAAGATGCGCGAGCTGATTCCGCGCCAGATGTTCGACGTGCCGGTGCAGGCGGCGATCGGTGCGCACATCATCGCGCGCGAAACGATCAAGGCGCTGCGCAAGAACGTGCTGGCCAAGTGCTACGGCGGCGACATCACGCGGAAGAAGAAGCTGCTGGAAAAGCAGAAGGCCGGCAAGAAGCGCATGAAGCAGGTGGGCAATGTGGAAATTCCGCAGGAGGCCTTCCTTGCCGTGCTGCGGGTTGACGACAAGTAAGGACCAACAGGCTCGGACGACAAACGAGGCGTCCGCCCGGATGCCCGACAATACGACTGGATTTCCATCTTGAATTTCGCACTGATTCTTTTTGTGCTGTGTGTGCTCACGGGCATTCTGTGGGTGATGGACAAGGCGGTGTTCGCCAAGCAACGCCCGGCCGGCAGCCCCGACCCGTGGTGGGTCGAATACGGTGCCAGCTTCTTCCCCGTCATCATCGTCGTGTTCACGCTGCGCAGCTTCGTCGTCGAGCCCTTCCGCATTCCGTCCGGCTCGATGATTCCGACCCTGCTGGTGGGCGACTTCATCCTGGTGAACAAATACACCTACGGCGTGCGGCTGCCGGTGCTCAACACCAAGATCGTCGACATGAATGATCCGCAGCGTGGCGATGTGATGGTGTTCCGCTACCCGGCCGACCCGTCGGTCGACTACATCAAGCGCGTGGTCGGCCTGCCGGGCGACAAGATCGCCTACCAGAACAAGCGACTCACCATCAACGGCGTCGAGGTGCCGGTGAAGGCGCAGGAGGACTACTTCCACAAGGAACGTGCCTACTATTCCAATCGTTACTCGGAAACGCTGGGCGAGGTCGAACACTCCATCCTGAACGACCGCGACGCCCGCGCCGACGTACCGATGGCGCTCGATTTTCCGGGCCGCGAGAACTGTGTCTACAATCACGAAGGGGTGCGCTGCGAGGTGCCGGCCGGCCACTATTTCGTGCTGGGCGACAACCGCGACCAGAGTGCGGACAGCCGTGTGTGGGGCTTCGTGCCCGACGCCAACATCGTCGGCAAGGCCTTCTTCGTCTGGTTCCACGCGGATGCCATCGTGCCGCCGAAGGGCATCGATTTCGGCCGCATCGGCAGCTTCCGTTGATCCGGCAGCGTCAGACAATCAGAACAGGCAACAGGGAGACAGCGATGCAGCGCAAGCAGTCCGGTCTGAGCATGGTGGGATTCATTCTGGTGGCGGGTCTGATCGCCATCGTCGTCATTCTCGGCATGAAATCGGTGCCGGCGGTGATCGAGTACTACACCATCCTGAAGAACGTGAAAGCCATCGTGAAGAGCGGCGAGGTCAAGGGCGGCACCGTCGCCGACTACCGCAATGCCTACGCCAAGCGCGCCATCATGGACGAAATGTCCAGCGTCACGCCGGCCGATCTCGACATCGTCAAGGACACCCAGGGCGTCGAGATTTCTTTCGCCTATCAGCGCAAGGTACCGCTGTGGGGGCCGGTGAGCCTGTTGTTCGAATTCGAAGGGTCGGCCTCGGGGTCGAACTGACGCGTTGAACCCGGATGCCCAGATCGAGCAGGCGCTCGGCCACGTTTTCGCGTCGCGCGCACTGCTCGCACAGGCGCTGACGCACAGCAGCTTCTCTTCCACCCACAACGAGCGGCTCGAACTGCTGGGCGACGCGGTGCTCGACTGCGTCGCCACCGATCTGCTTTTCCGTCGCTTTCCGGACGTGCCCGAAGGTCTGCTGTCGCGGCTGCGCGCGTCGCTGGTGAAGGAAGACACGCTGGCCGAAATCGCTGCCGCCATCGCTGTCGGCGACGCGCTGCGGCTCAGCGCGGGCGAGCTGAAGACCGGCGGTCGCAGCCGCCCGGCGCTGCTGGCGAATGCACTCGAAGCGCTGATCGGCGCAGTCTTCCTCGAAGGCGGCTACGAGGCGGCGCGCAAGGTGGTCGCACGGCTGCTCGATGCCCGCCTGAATGCACTGAATCCCGAGCGCGACGCCCGCGACCCGAAGACCGCGCTGCAGGAATGGCTGCACGCGCGGGCCAAGAAACCGCCGCGCTACGAAATCGCCTCCACCTCCGGCCCGGCGCACGCACCGGTGTTCTGCGCCGCCTGCATCGTCGAAGCCTATGGTCTGCGCACTGAAGGCGAGGGGCGCAGCCGCCGCCACGCCGAGCAGGCCGCCGCCACGCGCGCACTCGAACAACTTCAGGGGCAGTCATGACCGACATCACTCATTGCGGCTTCATCGCCATCGTCGGTCGACCCAACGTCGGCAAGTCGACGCTGATGAACCGGCTGATCGGCCAGAAGGTGAGCATCACCTCGGCCAAGGCGCAGACCACGCGTCACCGCATCCACGGCGTGCTGACGCGCGACGCGCATCAGTTCGTGTTCGTCGATACGCCCGGCTTCCAGACCAAGCACCGCAACGCGCTCAACCGCGTGATGAATCGCGCGGTCACGCAGGCGCTGGCCGACGTGGACGTGATCCTGTTCGTGATCGAAGCCGGTCGGCTGACCGAGGCCGACGAAGAGGTGATCGCGCTGCTGCCGAAGGACCGGCCGGTATTGCTGCTGCTGAACAAGACCGACAAGACGGGCGATCGCGCCAAGCTGCTGCCCTTTGTCGAGCGCATCGCGAAGCTGCACGACTTCCACGCCATCATGCCGGTCAGCGCGCAGCGCGGCGACGGGCTGGACGCGCTGCTGAAGGTAGCTGGCGAACTGCTGCCTGAAGGTCAGGCGATGTTCGACGCTGACGACTTCACCGACCGCAGCGAGCGCTTCCTCGCTGCCGAATACATCCGCGAAAAATTGTTCCGGCAACTGGGTGACGAACTGCCTTACGGGCTGGCGGTCGAGATCGAGCGCTTCGAGGCGGAAGGCAATCTGCGCCGCATCGCCGCCTGTGTCATCGTCAGTCGCGAGGCACACAAAGGCATCGTGATCGGGCAGGGTGGCGAGGTACTGAAGTCGGTCGGCTCGGCAGCGCGCAGCGACATGGAGAAGGTGTTCGGTTCCAAGGTTTTCCTCGAACTGCACGTGAAGGTCCGCAGCGGCTGGGCCGACGACGAGCGTGCGCTGAAGAGCCTGGGCTTCGAGCCATGACCTCGTTGGCGATGCGCGCCATCTGCGCTGACGGGCCCACTGCCGGGAAGGCCGTGCCGTGACCTCCGGCAAGCAGCGGGTGGACGGCCAGCCGGCCTTCCTGCTGCAGTCCCACCCCTATCGCGAAACAAGCCTGGTGGTTGACGTGTTCAGCCGCGACTTCGGCCGCATCGGTCTGGTCGCGCGCGGTGCCAAGCGGCCGCGTTCGCAGTTGCGGGGCGTGCTGGTCGAATTCCAGCCGCTGGATCTGGGCTGGTTCGGTGCCGGCGAACTACGCACGCTGGCGCGTGCCGAATGGCAGCGTGCATGGCCCATGCTGTCCGGTCCGCGCCTGCTGCTGGGCTACTATCTGAACGAATTGCTGCAGCGTCTGCTGGCGCGCGACGACGCGCATCCGGCGCTTTTCGACCTGTATGCCGAAGCCGTTCAGAAGCTCGCGCTGGCGCCGGCCGAAACGGTGCGTCACGAAGCCTTGCTGCGCGGTTTCGAAAAGGCGCTGCTGCGTGAACTGGGCTACGGGCTGACGCTCGATCACGACGCCAACGGCGACGCGATCGATCCGGCGGTGCACTACATGTACAAGCCCGAACTCGGTCTGCTCGAAGGCGAGGGTGGCGTGGACGACGTCAGCCTGAGCGGCGCGCAGGCGCTGGCCATCCACGCTGACGACTACGCCGACACGCAGGTCGCGCGGTTGGCGAAGACATTGATGCGCGTGCTGATCGCGCATTATCTGCAGGGACAGGAGCTGCGCACGCGGCGCGTTTTCATCGAACTACAGGATCTCTGAACATGATCGAACTGGGCGTCAATATCGACCACGTGGCCACGATACGGCAGGCGCGCCGCACCTACGAACCGGATCCGGTGTGGGCGGCGGTCGAGGCCCATCTGGGCGGTGCCGACGGCATCACCGTGCATCTGCGCGAGGACCGCCGCCACATCCAGGATGACGACGTGCGCCGGCTGCGCGATCTGGTGCACATCAAGCTCAATCTCGAAATGGCGGCCACCGAGGAAATGGTGGGCATCGCCTGCGCACTGAAGCCGGAAATGGCCATGCTGGTGCCGGAAGGCCGGCACGAGGTGACGACCGAGGGCGGGCTGGACATCGTGTCGCAGGAGGAGCGCCTTATCGGTGTGGTCGGCCGCCTGCGCGACGCCGGCATCGTCACCAGCGTATTCATCGATGCCGAGCCGGCGCAGATCGAGGCGGCCGCCCGCATCGGCGCGCAGGTGTGCGAGGTGCACACCGGCCCTTACGCGCATGCCTTCCACGGACTTGGCCGCGACCGTGAATCACAGGCCGTGGTGGTCGAGCTGGACAAGGTGCGTGCCGGCGGCAAGATGATCCGCGACCTCGGCATGCGATTCAACGCGGGTCACGCGTTGAACTACGCCAACGTCCAGCCGGTGGCCGAACTGCCGGGCGTGCGCGAACTGCACATCGGACACGCCATCGTCAGCCGCTCGGTGTTCGTCGGCCTGCGCGAGGCGGTGCGCGAAATGAAGGCACTGATGCGCGAGGCGGCCGGGAGGGCTGCGTGATCTTCGGCATTGGCACCGACCTGTGCGGCATCGCGCGTTTCGAGCGCATGCTGGCGGAGGACGGTGACGGCATCGCGCGGCGCATTCTGGCCGCCGCCGAAGTGTCCGAGTACGAATCGGCGAAGCAGCCGGCGCACTTCCTGGCCAAGCGCTTCGCTGCCAAGGAGGCGCTGGGCAAGGCGCTGGGCACCGGCATCCGGACGCCGGTGCTGCTGCGCTCGATCGCCGTGACCCACGACGATCTGGGCAAACCGGCCTTCGCCTACGACGAAACGTTGACGGCGTGGATGAGCACACGCGGCCTGCGTGCTCATCTGTCGCTGTCGGACGAAACCGAACACGCGCTCGCCTTCGTGGTGGTCGAGCGCATGGAGAACACTGCATGAGAACGACCCCGCCCGGACCGGTCATGATCGACGTGGCCGGTTTCGAACTGGATGCTGAAGACCGCGAACTGTTGGCTCACCCGTCGGTCGGCGGGCTCATCCTGTTCGCCCGCAACTTCCACGACGCGCAACAGCTGGCCGCGCTGACCGAAGCCATCCACGCTGTGCGCAGACCGCCACTGCTGATCGCCGTCGACCACGAAGGTGGCCGGGTGCAGCGCTTCAAGTCCGATGGCTTCACCCATCTGCCGTCGATGCGCACGCTGGGTACGCGCTACGAGGCGGATGCGCAGGGCGCGCTGGCCGACGCGCGCGCCGCCGGTTACGTGCTGGCGGCCGAATTGCGCGCGCTCGGCGTCGACCTGTCCTTCACGCCGGTGCTCGATCTCGACTTCGGCCGCAGCGGCGTGATCGGTGATCGCGCCTTCCATCGCGATCCGGCCATCGTCGCACCGCTGGCTGGTGCACTGGCGGAAGGCCTGCGTGCCGCCGGCATGAAGTCGGTCGGCAAGCACTTCCCCGGCCACGGTTTCGTCGAGGCGGATTCGCACGTCGCGATTCCGGTCGACGAGCGAGATTTCGACACCCTCTGGGCCGACGACATCCGCCCCTACATCGACCTCGGCAAGCAGATCGACGCGGTGATGCCGGCGCACGTGATCTATCCGGCGGTCGATCGAATGCCGGCCGGTTTTTCGCGCGCCTGGGTGCAGGGCATCCTGCGCGACAAGCTCTCTTTCGACGGCGTGGTGTTCAGCGACGACCTGTCGATGGAAGGCGCGTCGGTGGCGGGCGATGTGGTCGCGCGCGCGGAAGCCGCGTGGGACGCGGGCTGCGACATGGTGCTCGTGTGCAACGCGCGCGACCAGGCGGTGAAGCTGATCGACGGCTGGCGGCCGGCCTTCGACAGCGTGCGCAGCGCGCGCGTCGAGTCGCTGATGCCACGCCAGCCCTACGGTGACCGCACGGTGCTGGCGCAGGACGCGCGCTACCGCGATGCCCTTGGCACGGTGCAGCGCCTGATCGCCTGACAGAGGACACTGCGAGGCATGGGTTTCGACGCGAAGGCCTGGCTGCCGACGGTGCCGGAAGACCCCGGTGTCTATCGCATGATAGGCGCCGAGGAGGACGTGCTCTACGTCGGCAAGGCGAAGAACCTGCGCCGGCGCGTGTCCTCCTACTTCCAGCGCACGCCGTCGAGTCCGCGCATCGGCCTCATGGTGGCGCAGGTCGCGCGGGTGGACATCACCGTCGTCAGGTCGGAAGCCGAGGCCCTCATCCTCGAGAACAACCTGATCAAGAGCCTGCGGCCGAAGTACAACATCCTGTTCCGGGACGACAAGTCCTATCCCTACATCCGGATCAGCAACGACCGCTTTCCGCGCATCGGTTTTTTCCGCGGCACCGTGGGGCGCGATGCGCGCTACTTCGGGCCGCTGCCGAACGTGTGGGCGGTGCGCGACACGATACAGCTGGTGCAGCGCGCCTTCCTGCTGCGCACCTGCGAGAACAGCGTGTTCGCCAACCGCTCGCGGCCTTGTCTGCTGCACCAGATCCACCGTTGTTCCGCGCCCTGCGTCGACCTCGTGTCGAAGGAGGACTACGACGAGGACGTGCGGCTGACCGCGCTTTTCCTGAACGGCCGTCATTCCGAGGTGATCGACAAGCTGTCGGCGCAGATGAACGCTGCCGCCGAAGCGCTCGCCTTCGAGAAGGCGGCGCAGATACGCGACCAGATCCGGGCGCTGTCCAAGGTGTTGCACAAGCAGTTCGCCGACAGCGCGCGCGACGAGGACCTCGACATCGTCGTGGCGATCGAGCGTGACGGCGCCGCCTGCGTCAATCACGCGATGGTGCGCGGCGGGCGCCACCTCGGCGATCACGCCCACTTCCCGGCGGCCGGGCAGGGCAGTGCGGCCGACATGCTGGTGGCCTTCCTGAGCCAGCACTACGCAAGCGGCAACGCGCCCAAGCGCATCGTCGTCAATGTGCTGCCGGAGGATGAAGTGGAGGCCCCGCTGCCGGGCTCGACGCTTGCGCTCGCGCGCAACGAGCGCGAACGCGCGTGGGCGGACATGGCACTGAAGAACGCCGAGATCGCGCTGCGCGCCAAGATCGACGCCGGCGCGCGCGCCTCGCATCGTGTGGCGGCACTGGTCGATGCGCTCCAGCTCGACGTCGCGCCCGAGCGCATCGAATGTTTCGACATCAGCCACACGATGGGTGAGGCGACGGTCGCTTCCTGCGTCGTGTGGGCCCATGGCGCGATGCGCAACGGCGAGTACCGCCGCTACAACATCGACGGCATCACCCCGGGTGACGACTACGCAGCGATGCGTCAGGTGCTGACGCGGCGCTACGAGAAGGTAGCGAGCGGCGAGGGCGCGCGGCCCGACCTGGTGCTGATCGACGGCGGCAAGGGCCAGCTCGGTATCGCGGTCGAGGTGATGGCCGAACTCGGACTCGATCTGCCGCTGGTCGGCGTGGCCAAGGGCGAAGAGCGCAAGATGGGGGCGGAAGAGCTGATACGTCCCGGTGTCGCGGCCGGTCTGGTGCTCGGGCCCGACCATCCGGCCTTGCACCTGATCGCGGAAATCCGCGACGAAGCGCACCGTTTCGCCATCGCGGGGCACCGTGCCAAGCGCGCGAAGAAGCGCCTCACGTCGACGCTGGAAGACATTCCGGGCATCGGTCCGGCGCGCCGCAAGCGTCTGCTCACGACCTTCGGCGGGCTGGCTGGCGTACGCAACGCCACGGTTGAGGATCTGTGCCGGGTCGAAGGCATCAGCCGCAAGCTCGCCGAACAGATACAGCGGCAGTTAAACTAGGGCACATGTTTACGCTGCCAACCGCGCTGACCTGGGCGCGCATCCTGCTCATTCCGCTGTTCGTCGGCGTTTTCTTCCTGCCTGATCAGACGCTGGTCATGCCGGACAAGAACCTGATCGCTACCGTGGTGTTCGTCATCGCGGCCATCACCGACTGGCTCGACGGCTATCTCGCCCGCACGCTCAACCAGACCTCCGCCTTCGGTGCCTTCCTCGACCCGGTGGCCGACAAGCTTATGGTGGCGGCGGCCTTGATCATGCTGGTCGAGCTCGACCGCACCAGCACCGTCATCGCCCTCATCATCATCGGTCGCGAAATCACCATTTCCGCATTGCGCGAATGGATGGCCAAGGTGGGGGCTGCGCGCAGCGTCGCCGTGTCGATGATAGGCAAGGTGAAGACGACGGCGCAGATGATCGCGATCCCGATGCTGCTGTACTTCGATCCGCTGTTCGGGATCGACGTCGGGTTCATCGGCGGCAAGCTGATCTGGATCGCGGCGGTGCTGACCGTGTGGTCCATGGTGTACTACATGCGAAAGGCATGGCCCGAACTGCGTGCGCGCAAGGCGATCTGAGCGCGCCGCAAAAATCTTCGGCGCGAAGTGTTGACAGCTTTTTCGGCAGGCCTATAATGCGCGCCTGTCTTGCGGGAATAGCTCAGTTGGTAGAGCGCAACCTTGCCAAGGTTGAGGTCGCGAGTTCGAGCCTCGTTTCCCGCTCCAAGATTTGAAAAAGGGGAAGTTCTTCTTCCCCTTTTTATTTGCAGCCCCTGACCGGGCTGCACCACCGGCGAGGTGGCAGAGTGGTCATGCAGCGGCCTGCAAAGCCGTGGACGCCGGTTCGATTCCGACCCTCGCCTCCAGGACAATTCGGTCGGTACGCAAGTGCCGATACGCGGGAATAGCTCAGTTGGTAGAGCGCAACCTTGCCAAGGTTGAGGTCGCGAGTTCGAGCCTCGTTTCCCGCTCCAACACCCAGAACGGGGACGCCTTTCGAGGCGTCCCCGTTCTGCTTTCCAGGCCCGCCACCTCCCCTGTATGACGCCTTCCGCGCGCACGGGCGTGTCGTAATGTCGATGCGTCCCCGCCAGCGGCGCGATATGCTGGGCCGCTATGCTCAGGCATGAGGTGCAGCATCCGTGCGTCCGCTCAAGTACCGTTGTTTCCTGTGCGTCTTCCTGCCGTGCCTGCTCGCGCTGTCTTTCGGCGCGTCCGCGGCCAGCGCGGCGGGCACGGTCCGCCTGGTCGCTGCCGAACTGTCGCCCTACATCGGTCCGACACACGCACGCGAGGGCTATGTTGCAGAGCTTGTCCGTAGCGCGTTCGAGCGCGTCGGCTACAAGGTGGATATCCGCTTCTATCCGCCGGCGCGCGCCCGCAGCGTCGCGGCTTCGGGGCAGGTCGACGGACTGTTGCCGGCGCCTGACTCCGGTTCGCTGGAGAGCGAGTTCGTGCTGTCCGCGCCCTTTCCCGGCGCCAACGGCGGTCTGCTGAAGAAGCGTTCGCTCGCCATTCCCTATCCGGCCGACGCGGCGACGCGACCGCTGGACACGCTGCGCCAGCTGTCGCATCTGCGTTTTGGCGCCGTGCGCGGCGCATCGGTCTCAGCCGCGTTCGACGGCGCGGATTTCCTCAAGCGCGAGTACGTCGATCGCGACCTGCAGAACCTCGACAAGCTGGCGCTGGGCCGCATCGATCTGATGGTGGTCGACAAATTCCGCGCCAGCGATCTGATGATCCTGCACCGCCCGCACCTTATCGGGCAGCTCGAATTCCTGCGGCCACCCCTGTTCCGCAGCGATTTTCACGTCGCCTTCTCGCGGCGCGCGCCACGGCACGAGCGGCTGCGCGCCGACTTCAATCGCGGACTGTCGGCGCTGGTGCGCGAAGGGCGCGTCGAGGACATCCTGATGCGGCACGGGCTGAGCGTGCGCAAGCCACAGGGCTCGGGACGCGACGTGATCACGGTGGCTACGGTCAACAATCCGGACATGCTGCTGCTGAAGTCGCTGTCCGCCGAGTTCACGCGCCAGAACCCGGGCGTGCAGATCGAGTGGCGGGTGCTGGACGAGAATTCGCTGCGCACGCGTCTGATGACCGATCTGGCGATTGCCGACGGCCAGTTCGACGTGATGACCATCGGCTCCTATGAGGCACCGCTGTGGGCCGCGCGCGGCTGGCTCGCGCCGTTCCGCGATCTGCCGGCCGGCTACCGCGCCGACGACCTGCTGGCGCCGGTCCGCGACAGTCTGTCCTATCGCGGCGAGCTGTATGCCTTGCCCTTCTATGCCGAGAGCTCGATGACCTTCTACCGGCGCGATCTGTTCCGCGCTGCCGATGTCGTCATGCCGGCGCAGCCGACCTATACCGACATCCGGCGACTGGCGGCGCGGCTGCACGATCCGGCCAAGGGCATCTACGGCATCTGCCTGCGCGGGCGACCCGGCTGGGGCGAGAACGTGCCGGTGCTCACGACCATGGTGAATACCTTCGGCGGCCGCTGGTTCGATCCGCAATGGCGACCGGAGATCGACAGCGCACCGTGGCGCGAGGCGGCGTCGCTCTATATCGATCTGCTGCGTCGCTACGGGCCGCCCGATTCCCACCTCAACGGCTTTCCGGAAACGCTCGACCTGTTTGCCCGCGGCCGCTGCGCGATGTGGATCGATGCAACCGTGGCGGCCGGCTTGCTGTTCGATCCGCGGACCTCGTCGGTCGCCGCCAGCCTTGGCTTTGCGCCGGCGCCGGTCGAGCGCGTCCGGGACGGCGCGAACTGGCTGTGGGTGTGGTCGCTGGCGGTGCCCGATTCGTCGCCGAACAAGGCGTTGGCGCGCCGCTTCGTCGAGTGGGCGACGTCGGCCGATTACGTTCGTCTGGTGGCGGCGCGCCGGGGCTGGGTCGCGGTGCCGCCAGGCACCCGACAGTCGACCTACGATGCACCCGGCTATCGCGACGCCGCGCCGTTCTCGCGCTTCGTGAACGAAGCCATCGCCGGTTCGCACACGCAACTGCCGGGGCGCCACTACAGCGGTGTGCAGTGGGTCGGCATCGCGGAATTTCCCGCCATCGGTCACGCCGTCGGCTCCGAGCTGGCGCGTGCTTTGCAAGGCGAGCAGGACGTCGATACCGCGCTGCGCAGATCGCAGGCCGAGGTGACGCGGCTGATGCGTGATTCGGGCTATCTGAAGCGCTAGAGCAGGCCCTAGATGAGGCCCTCGACACCGCTCGCGTCCGCTGCGCCAGCGGCGATCGCGGCACGCAGCTGAGCCAGCTGCAGCAAGGCAGCGTCGAAGTCGTAGCGCTCCATCGCGCGCGACATCTGCCGCAGCACGGGCAGGATGCCGGCGGGCTGAGGGCGCGTCAGCAGGCGGGCGATCGCTTCCTGCGCGTCGCTGTCGTTGCTGCTCAGCAGAACGTGCAGCATCTCCAGTTCGGTGGCCGAGGGTGGCGCGGGCGAGCCGGCGTCCGCCTGCACCCTCATCGCCTCGACGGTGGCGGTGAACACCTGCGTGCTGTCCGTCATCGCAGCGTCGATCGCTGCCGGATCGCCGGCACGGCAGGCCATTTCCACGGCGTCCAGCGCCGTGCTCAGGGCACGCGCCCCGAGCGTTGCCGCGCTGCCCTTGTGTCGGTGCGCCAGCTGCCCGAGCGTATCGAAGTCGCGATCGGCCCAAGCCTGCTTCAGCTGCGTCTGCGCGGCGTCCGCGCTGTCGAGGAACATGCCGAGCACGCGTCGATAGGTCGCGCGGGCGCCATTCATGCTGCGCAGCGCGGCGGCGGTGTCGAGCAGCGGCGCGGCTTCGGCAGTCGGCGCGGAATTGCCCGAGGCCTGCTCCGCCGGCGGTACGCTGCCCAGCCAGCGCGTCAACGTGCGCAGCAATTCGTCGACATCGACTGGCTTGGTCACATGGTCGTCCATGCCGGCGGCGCGCGTCTGCTCGCGCTCCCAGGGCATGGCACCGGCGGTCATCGCGATCACCGGCAGTGTGTTCAGTCGCTCGCGACGGCGTATTTCGCGGGTCGCTTCGAGGCCGTCCATCACCGGCATCTGCACGTCCATCAGCACGCAGTCGAATTCCTCCGCGTCGAGCCGTCGCAACGCCTCGGCACCGTTCTCGGCGACGGTGACACGGACACCGGCGCCGGTCAGAATTTCGACGCCCAGTTCCTGGTTGATCGGATTGTCCTCGACCAGCAGCACGCGGCGTCCGCGCAGCGCGTCGCTGCGGAAGCTGCCGGGCGCGTCGCCGCTGCTGCCTTCGGCTGTGACCTGATGACCGAGCGCCGAAACGATGGCGTCGTAGAGCGACGAGGTGCTGGCCGGCTTGGTGAGTACGCCGGCGATGGCCAGACCGGCGCCGGCCTGCTGCAGGTCGTCCGCGCCATAGGCGCTCACCATGACGACCGCGGGAGGATGCGCGAGATCGTCGCAGGACTGCACGCGGCGTATCAGTTCGATGCCATCCATGCCCGGCATCTTCCAGTCGCACACCAGCAGCGCGAACGGTGGCCGGCTGCGTAGCAGTTCGAGTGCCTGCGGGCCTGACTGCGCGCGCTCGGTGCTCAGGCCCAGATGTTCGAGGTCGCGACAGAGGATCTGCAGCGCTTCCGGGTTGTCGTCGACCACCAGCACGCGACGCTTGTGCAGTGCCGACGGCAGCGTACGCCGGGCACTGTCCGGCAACTCGCCGGTTTCGAAGCGTGCGGTGAAGGTGAAGGTACTGCCCTGGCCTTCCACGCTGTGCGCGCTCAGCGTGCCGCCCATCAGCTCGGCCAGACGCCGGCTGATCGCGAGGCCGAGACCGGTGCCGCCGAAGCGCCGTGAAATCGAGGTGTCACCCTGCATGAAGGGGCGGAACAGGCCGTCCAGCTGATCGGCATTCATGCCGATGCCGGTATCGCGCACGCCGAAAGCCAGCGTCGCGTGCTGGCTTTCGCGCGCAATGACGCGGCAGGACACCAGCACCTCGCCGCGCTCGGTGAACTTGATCGCGTTGCCGGCCAGATTGGTCAGTATCTGGCCCATGCGCAGCGGGTCGCCGACCAGCACCGGCGGTACG
Source organism: Methyloversatilis sp. S146-33 (assembly GCF_059552495.1). Next base: position 44,465 of record NZ_JCANOT010000023.1, on the reverse strand, counting down.
TCGGGCGCGACGTCGAACAGCAGGTCCAGGCCCTTTTCCTCGGCGCGCAGCGACACCACGGACAGCAGCGATTCGAATACGCGGTCCAGCCGGAAAGGCACCGATTCGATGGTGATCTGGCCCGCCTCGACCTTCGAAAAATCGAGGATGTCGTTCAGGATGCCCAGCAGCGCCACTGCCGACGCGTTGGCCTTGGCCACGAAATTGCGCTGCTTCGCGGTCAGTTCGGTCTGCAGCGCCAGCCGCGTCATGCCGATCACGGCGTTCATCGGCGTGCGGATTTCGTGGCTCATGTTGGCCAGGAACTCGCTGCGCGCCTGCGCCGCGCTCTCGGCGGCGAGCCGCGCGGCGATCAGCGCCTGCTCCGCTTCCCGCCGCGGCGTGATGTCGATCGAGAAGGCGATGTAGTGCGCAGCAGCGCCGTCGGCCGGCGGATCGAAATAGATGCCGATCTCGACCGGCACGACGCGGCCGTCGCCACGCCGCGCATCGGCCTCGACCCGTGCCTGGCCCTGCGCGCGCAGCGCCGGTTCGAGCGCACTCAGGCGTGCGCCTGTGAAGTCATCGATCACGCTGTGTGCCGGCATGCCGAGCAGACGTTCGCGCGGATAACCGTAGAGCGTGCAGGCGTGATCGTTCACGTAGCTGAAACAGCCGCTGGCGGCGTCGATCCACTGGATCGCGACGCCCGCATGATCGAGCGCGAACTGGGTTTCCTCCAGCCGGCGATTGGCCGCTTCGAGCTCAGCCGTGCGGCTGGACACCAGTTCTTCGAGGTGGTCGCGGTGGCGCGCCAGTTCCTCTTCGGCGCGGGTGCGGTCGGTGATGTCGTTGAGCACCGTGATGTTGGGGTCGTCGGCCAGCATGCCGCCGATCTCGACGATCTTGCGGCTGCCGTCCTTGCAGGTCACCACATAGGGCCGGGCGCGCACCAGTCCTGACGCACCCTGCGCGCTCGCCAGCTCCTGCCCCCAGGTCTGCAGGACTTCGGCGCGATAGGCCGGGTCGGGGTAGGCCAGTCCGAACCAGGTGTGCGCGTCCGGAATGTCTTCGAGCGTATAGCCGAAGGTGTCCACGAAGCAGTCGTTTACGTACAGGATGCGGCCGTCTCGATCGAACAGGCTGATCGGCAGCGGCAGCAGGCGGATCACTCGCCGGAAGCGCTCGTTCGAGCGCTCGAGCTCGGCATTGCGCGCTTCGAGTTGCGTCACCATGGCGTCGACCGACTTGGTCAGGCCGTGCAGTTCGCCGAGGAAGCTCAGATCGCCCAGCGCGGTGGTGGAACGACCGTGCCGCGCCACTTCGTCGGCATGGCGCTCGACCAGGCGCAGGGGCTGCAGCACCATGCGCTGCAGCGCGATGTAGAGCGCCAGCGTCAGCACCACATCGAGCAGCACAGTGAACAGCACCATGGTGGCCAGTGCGCTGCGCAGGTCCTGGTCGACGAAACGCGGGCTGCCGATGACGCGCACCTGACCGATGCGCTGGTCGCCGAAGGTCACCGGCTGCTCGGTGACGAACAGGCCCGTGCTGTCGATGTCGCCATCGACCGATTGCAGTTCCCAGTCCGCGTTGCGCTGCAGTGCAAAGCGTGCGGTGTCCAGCTGCACGACGACGCCATAGATCGAGCGGTCGCGCATGCGGCTTTCCATCAGCTTGCGCACCTGCTCGTACTCGAGATTCCAGGCCGCCGGCGCCAGCCCGACCGCGAGCTGATCGGCGGCCAGCTCGATCGAGCGTTCGAATTCTCCCTGCTCGGCGACGCTGTATGCGCGATAGGCCAGCGCGCCGACCGCTGTCAGCAGCACCGACACGGTGGTGACGATGAGCACGATCAGCAGCCCTGCAATCGATGTCGGCCGGCGAAGCGTCATCGTTCACATGCACCTGTGCGGCGTGCGGTCGGCAATGGCGTCGATCGGCTCATCTGTCCAGTATGCCTGCGGATTGCTTGCACGATGCTGACGGCGCGCGGATGCGGCGCGGAGGGCCGGTATCTAGCTCCTGGGCCGCCGCCAGTGGCGCACGCTGATGACGATCAGCGTTACCGCCGTCAGCGGCAGCGCGATGGTCTGCATCACGAATGCGTAATCGGCGAGATTGTCATGATCCTTCGCTGCCAGGATCAGATAGAGCGTATAGGCACAGTAGTAGGCCAAGAAGAGGCCGCCCTCCCAGCGCGCAATCAGGTTGCCGGTCGCGAAGATGGGCAGACAGGCGAGGCTGACCGCAACCATGACCGGGATGTCGAACGACAGCATGGCGGTACCGAGCGTCAGATCGTCGGGCGCCACAATAGACGACAGACCAAGTACCCCCAGCAGGTTGAAGGTGTTACTGCCGACGACATTACCGACCGCAATGTCACGCTGGCCGCGCAGAGCGGCGGTGATCGACGCGGCGACCTCGGGCAGCGAGGTGCCGGCGGCGACCACGGTGAGGCCGATCACGGTGTCGCTGATGCCCAGATGACGGGCGAACACGATGGCGGCGTCGACCATCAGGTTGGAGCCCACCACCAGCAGCCCCAGACCGCCGGCGATGAGCGCGAGCTGAACGGGCAGCCGCGCGTCCCAAGCCTCAGGGTGGGCTGCGAAGTCCGCGCTGTGCAGGCTGTCGGCGTATTCCTCGCTCAAGCCGGCGCTCTGGCGACGGCTCTGCACGATGAGGAAAACGGTGTATGCAACGAGCAGGCCGAACAGCAGGCCCCCTTCGCTACGCGACAGCCCGCCGTCGAGGCTGAGGCCAGCGAACAGCAGCGTGGCGCCGATCATGATTGGCACTTCCTGCCGAATCAGCTGCTTGTCGACGAGCAGCGGCGTGATCAGTGCTGAAATCCCGAGGATGAACAGTACGTTGAAGATATTGCTGCCGACCACGTTGGCGACCGCCATATCGGTCTTGCCCGCCAAGGCCGACTGCACCGAAACCGCCATTTCCGGCGAACTGGTACCGAAGGCGACGATGGTGAGCCCGACCACCAGCGGCGAGATGCCGAAGGACAGAGCCAGTTTCGAGGCGCCGCGCACCAGAAGTTCGGCGCCGGCGATCAGCGCGCCCAGGCCGAGCGCGAACAGGAGCAGGGTGGTCATGTGTGAACGGTGTCGGTTGAAAGCGGCGCTTCGACCGCGGACGCGCACAGGGGTTGCAGCGCTGCACGCCAGCGCGCGAGCTTTTCCTGCGCACCCATGCCAGCGTGCGCCGGACTGGTTGAGGGCAGGCGCAGCAGATCCAGCGTCCGCACAGGGGGCCGCAGATGCGGCATCACGTCGCGGCGGAAGTGCTTTTCCGCCGTGCCGCCATTGAAGGCGATGCGCACGATGCCCGGGTGCGCATCGAAAAAGGCGGCAAAGTCGTTGGCCTGCGCGCTGCGGACGTCGATCGCGGCGTCCAGGCTACCCGCGCGCTCGCAGCTTTCGAGCACGTCCCACAGCGCAATGCCGGCCCGGGTCAGTGCGCGCAGCCGCTCGGCGTAGGGCAGGTCGGGACCGGCGCCGAACAGCGCGCCCATGATGGGCCAGAACTGGTTGCGCGGATGGGCGTAGTAGCGCTGCGCCGTCAGTGAGGCCACGCCGGGCATGGAGCCCAGGATCAGCAGGCGCGCGGTGGCCGGGTCGGCCACCGGCGGAAAGCAGCGTACCCGTTCCACCATCGTGGTCAGCGATTGAGGACGGCGGCCAGTTCGCGCCGGTAGCGACGCACCCGTTCGTCGTCCGAGCCGAGCAGCGCGAACAGGTCGAGCAGGGCGCGACGGCCGGCGTCGTCCTCGAAGCTGCGGTCGCGGCGGACCACTTCCAGCGCCTGTTCCATCGCTTCCTCCCATTGTTCGCGCGCGGCGAGTTCCGCAACGAAGGCGAGGCGGGCGGTCAGGTCGCCCGGATTGCGCGCGATGCGGGCCGCGTAGTTCTCGTCGTCATCGCCCGGCTGGCGGCGCGCGATGGCAATGCGCGCATACAGCGTGCCAATGCGTGCACGGTCGTCCTGTTCGTAGGGCAGCGCGTCGAGCGCAGCCTGGGCGTCGTCGAGCCGACCGAGCGCAATCAGAGCCTCGACCCGGCCGAGCACAGCCGGTTCGAATCCCGGATCGATGGCCAGCGCGCCCTGGAACAGACCGAGCGAGGCGGTGGCGTCGCCGCGCGCGAGCGCGGCCTGCGCCTCTTCGAAGGCGGACAGGGCGGGCGACGGCAGCAGCGCGTCCATGAAATCGCGCAGTTCGCGGTCCGGCAGCACGCCGGTGAATTCATCGACCACCACGCCGCCGACAAAGGCCTTCACGTTGGGGATGCCGCGCACGCCGAAACGGCGCGCGAGTTCCGGGTTGTCGTCGGAATTGATCTTGGCCAGGCGCACCCGGCCGGCGTAGTCGGCGGCCAGCGCCTCCAGTCTGGGGGTCAGGACACGGCAGGGCTGACACCACGGTGCCCAGAAGTCGACCAGTACCGGCATGCGCTGGGACACGTCGATCACGTCGCGCTGGAAATTGGTCAGGTTCGCGTCGATCACGTCGGGGAGAGGGACAACGGCGGACATCGTGCTTCGGCTCCTTTTCGCGCGGCGCTCGCCGGCCGACAGGCTGGTCGGTGTCCCGGAGCAGTGCCCGGGCGCGCAGGCCGCAGGTGCAGATGCTATTGCGAAGCGGGCGTGTTCCGCCAGTTCGGCGGGTCCGACAGCCGCGGGTGGTGTTCTCCTACATGGCGCGCCCCGACGTCTTACGCGCCTCCAGCGCGGCCGGGGCTAGGCTGAAGTCATCGGGGCGCGGCCCTGCTTGTGCTGCCTCTGAAACATCCGACGGCCTCTTTTGAGGAGGCCATCATCAAACGAACCAAGGAGTCTCCAATGAAAACTCAAGCCCGAGTGCTGACCGTACTGTGTTCGATCGCCTTGACCGCGTTCTCGCTGCCCGCCGCCTCTGCCGACGTCGAAGACCGCATCGAGGCGCAGACCGAAGCCCAGTACGACGCGGCGAAGAAGCGCGCCGACATGGATTACGACGCGGCGAAGACCCGCTGCGATGCGCTCGATTCGAGCGCCAAGAAGACCTGCGTCAAGGAAGCCAAGGCCGCTCGCGAATCGGCACTGGCCGACGCCAAAGTGAGACGCAAGGCCGGGGAGGCGAGGGCCGACACGGCGGAGGACCGTCTCGAAGCCCAATACGCGGCCGCCAAGGCCCGCTGCAATGAAATGAGCGGCAACGCCAAGGATGCGTGCGTCGAGCAGGCCAAGGCCCGCTTCCAGCAGTAAGCACGCAGGGGCAGCGGGCGGGGCGAACCCGTATAATCGGGTTTTATCCGCGCACACAGGTGCGCGGCCCACTTCCCCGCTGTCCTTTCATGGCCCATCTCCTCAAGCTCCGCGGCTCGCCCGCATATTCCGCCGCGCGTCTGGCGCGCCTGTCCGACGAATGCCGCACTGCGCTTCCCAAGCTGCGCGATCTCACGGCCACCCAGTACTTCTTCGTTGAGTGCACGGCGCAGCCGTCGGCCGACGAGCTGAGCAAGCTGTGCGCCCTGCTCAATGCGCAGCCGGCAGCCGCGGCCGAAGGCGATGCCCTGCTGGTCACGCCCCGTCTGGGCACGATTTCACCGTGGTCGTCGAAGGCGACCGATATCGCGCGCAACTGCGGCCTGGACAGCGTGCAGCGCGTCGAACGCGGCGTGCTGTACGAGCTGGATCTGCCGCGCGGCCTTCTGGGCGGCGGCGGTCTGGACGATGCGGAGCGCACAGCGCTGGCTGCCTTGCTGCACGACCGCATGACCGAATCGGTGCTCACTTCGCTCGACGACGCCGACGCACTGTTCAGCCACGTCGCACCGCGCCCGCTGCTCAGCGTGTCGCTGGCCGACGGCCGCAGCTCGCTGGAGCGCGCCAACGTCGAACTGGGTCTGGCGCTGTCGGACGACGAAATCGATTACCTGCTGGACGCCTACACCAAGCTGGGCCGCGACCCGACCGACGTCGAACTGATGATGTTCGCGCAGGCCAATTCCGAGCACTGCCGCCACAAGATCTTCAACGCCAGCTGGAACATCGATTACGCGACGCAGGACATGAGCCTGTTCGGCATGATCCGCGAAACCCATCGCGCGACGCCGCAGCACACCGTGGTCGCCTATTCGGACAATGCGGCGGTGATCGAGGGCGCCACCACGGCGCCGGTGGACCGCTTCTACCCGGACCGCAACGGCCGCTGGGGCTGGCATTCCGAGCCCATGCATTTCCTGGCCAAGGTCGAGACGCACAATCACCCGACCGCGATTTCGCCTTTCCCCGGCGCCGCCACCGGCGCCGGGGGCGAGATCCGCGACGAGGGCGCGACCGGCCGCGGAGCCAAGCCGAAAGCCGGTCTGGCCGGCTTCTCGGTGTCCAACCTCAACATCCCCGGCTTCGAACAGCCGTGGGAGCGCGTCGAGGGTGAGCTGTACGGCAAGCCGGAGCGCATCGCCTCGGCGCTGCAGATCATGATCGACGGCCCGCTGGGTGCGGCCGCCTTCAACAACGAATTCGGCCGCCCCAATCTGGCGGGTTATTTCCGCACCTTCGAACTGCCCTTCATGGGCGAGATGCGCGGTTATCACAAGCCCATCATGATCGCCGGCGGCATCGGCAACATCGCCGCGCGCGACGCGCTGAAGATCGAGTTCCCGGCCGGCACCAAGCTCATCGTGCTCGGCGGCCCGGCCATGCTGATCGGCCTGGGCGGTGGTGCGGCGTCGAGCATGACCACCGGCACCAATACCGCCGACCTCGACTTCGCGTCGGTACAGCGCGGCAACCCTGAGATCGAGCGCCGCGCGCAGGAAGTGATCGACCGCTGCTGGCAGATGCAGGAGGACAACCCCATCCTCGCGGTGCACGACGTCGGCGCCGGCGGCCTGTCGAACGCGCTGCCCGAACTGGCGCACGGCGCCGGTCACGGTGCCTGGTTCGATCTGCGCGCCATCCACAGCGAAGAGTCGGGCATGAGCCCGGCCGAGCTGTGGTGCAACGAATCGCAGGAGCGCTACGTGCTGGCGATCGCCCCTGAGCGCATCGATGAATTCCGCGCGCTGTGCGAACGCGAGCGCTGCCCCTTCGCCGTGCTCGGCGAGGCGACCGCCGACGGCCAGCTCACGGTGGCCGATCCGCTGTTCAACACCAAGCCGGTCGACATGTCGATGGACGTGCTGCTCGGCAAGCCGCCGAAGATGCACCGCACGGTGCAGCGCCGTCCGGCCTACGCGCCGCCGATGGACGTCGCCGGCTACGACCTGAAGGACGCTGCCTACCGCGTGCTGCGGATGCCGGCGGTGGCGAGCAAATCCTTCCTGATCACCATCGGTGACCGCTCAGTCGGCGGCCTCACCGCGCGGGACCAGTTCGTCGGCCCGTGGCAGGTGCCGGTGGCCGACGTCGCCGTGACCACCGAAAGCTTCACCGGCTACCGCGGCGAAGCCTTCGCGATGGGCGAACGCACGCCGGTGGCGCTGCTCAGCGGGCCGGCTTCCGGCCGCATGGCCATCGGTGAGGCGATCACCAATCTGGCCGCCGCCGACGTGCGCAGTTTCGAGCGCATCAAGCTGTCGGCCAACTGGATGGCAGCGGCCGGCCACAAGGGCGAGGACGCCGCGCTGTTCGACACGGTGAAGGCGGTGGCGCTCGACTTCTGTCCGGCGCTGGGCCTGGCGATTCCGGTCGGCAAGGACAGCCTGTCGATGAAGACGCGCTGGACCGAGGGCGAGGCGCAGAAGGAAGTGGTGTCGCCGCTGTCGCTGGTCATTACCGCCTTCGCCGGCGTCGAGGACGTGCGCAAGACGCTGACGCCGCAACTGCTGATCGACCCGGAAATCGATACCGAACTGTTGCTGCTCGACCTCGGCCAGATGAAGAACCGCCTCGGCGGTTCGGCGCTGGCGCAGGCTTACGGCGTGGTCGGCGAACACGCGCCGGACGCCGATGCCGTGCTGCTCGGCCGCTTCCTGCCGGCGATCAACCGCCTGCGCGATGCCGGCCTGGTGCTGGCCTATCACGACCGCTCGGACGGCGGTCTGTTCGCCACGCTGTGCGAAATGGCGTTCGCATCGAAGGTGGGCCTGTCGATAAATCTCGACACGCTGGCTTACGATCCGCTGCTGGTCGACGTCGATTCGCTGGCCAAGAAGCCGGACGCGGTGCGCGGCCGTTTCAACGACCGCACCTTCACCGCGCTGTTCGCCGAGGAGCTGGGCGCGGTGATCCAGATCCGCGTGGACCAGCGCTCGCAGGTGATGGACATCCTGCGCGAGGCGGGTCTTTCAGGCGTCACGCACGGCATCGGCAGCCCGAACGACCGCGACGAAATCCGTCTCTGGCACAACGCCAAGGTCATCTTCAGCGAGCCGCGCGCCGAACTGCAGAAGGCGTGGACCGAAACCAGCCACCGCATCGCGCTGCTGCGCGACGATGCCGACTGCGCACGCGAGGAATTCGCGCTGCTCGACGACAAGGCTGACAACGGCCTGTTTGCTGCGCTGACCTTCGAGCCGCAGCAGGACATCGCGGCGCCCTTCATCAGCAAAGGCGTGCGGCCGCGAATCGCCATCCTGCGCGAGCAGGGCGTGAACGGTCAGGTCGAGATGGCTGCCGCTTTCGATCGCGCCGGCTTCGACGCGCAGGACGTGCATATGTCCGACCTGATGGCCGGCCGCGTCAAGCTGGCTGATTTCAAGGGTCTGGCGGCCTGCGGCGGCTTTTCCTACGGCGACGTGCTGGGCGCCGGTTCCGGTTGGGCCAAGTCCATCCTGTTCCACCCCGAACTGCGCGACGCCTTCGCCGCCTATTTCGAGCGTGAGGATACCTTCGCGCTGGGCGTCTGCAACGGCTGCCAGATGATGAGCCAGCTGCGCGACATCATCCCCGGCGCCGCGCACTGGCCGCGTTTCGAGCGCAACCGCTCGGAGCAGTTCGAGGCGCGTTTCACCATGGTCGAAGTGGCGGATTCGCCGTCCATCCTGTTCCGCGGCATGTCCGGCTCCAAGCTGCCCATCGTCGTTTCGCACGGCGAAGGCCGCGCGGTATTCGACGACGAACAGGCGCAGTCGCTGGCGCAGGTCGCGATGCGCTACATCGACCACGACGGCGCCATCGCCACGCGCTACCCGCGCAATCCGAACGGCTCGCCCGCTGGCATCACCTCGGTCACCACCGACGACGGCCGCGTCACCATCCTGATGCCGCACCCGGAACGCGTGTTCCGCACGGTGCAGATGAGTTGGCATCCGGCGCACTGGGGCGAGGACAGCCCTTGGATGCGCATGTTCAGGAATGCGCGGGTGTGGGTGGGTTGATCCCGCCGCGGACGTAAAGAAGCCGGCGCAAGCCGGCTTCTTCATTTCGGGGCCGTGATGTTCACTCGGACGCCGGGTCCGTGGCCGTGTGCGTGTCCGCGATCAGCGCCTCGAAGGCGAGGGCGGCGGGGCTGATCGGGCGCTCGGGCAGGCGGATGCGGTAGAGCGTGCGCTGGATCGCGGCGCCGCCCGGATGCAGCCGGCGGATGCGGCCAAGCGCCAGCTGGTCGCGGGCGCAGATGCGCGGCACCATGCCCAGACCGCGGCCGGCGGCGACTGTCTGCACGATGGCTTCGTTGCTGCCCACCTCTATCGTGCGCGCCGGCGTCAGGCCCATTTCGTCGAGCACGCGGTCGGTGGCGGCACGGCTGCCGGAACCGCGTTCGCGCACGATCCAGCTGTGGTCGGCCAGATCGGCCGGGCGCAGCGCGCCACCTGGCGGCAGTTCGGCGTCGCGTGGCGCGATGATGACCATCTCGTCGCGCCGCCAGATGCGGCGGTTCAACCGCGCGTCGTCCACGTCGCCTTCGACCAGCGCCACGTCGACCCGGCAATCGAGCAGCAGGTCGGCGATCTGCCGGGTGTTGCCGCTGATCACCTGCAGTTCGACCTGAGGGTGGCGGGCGTGGAAATCGACCAGGAAGGACGGCAGCCAGTAGGTGGCGATGGTGGTGCTGGCGCCTATCGTGAGCCGCCCGCGTTCGAGCGAACTGTAGGCGCGGATGGTTTCGGTCGCCTCGCGTTCGAGTGCCAGGATGCTGCGCCCGTATTCATAGAGTGCCCGACCCGATTCACTCGGCCGGAAGGTCTTGCCGCGGCGGTCCAGCAGCACCGTTTCGAGCTGGGATTCGAGTTCGCGCACCGCTTTCGACACGGCGGGCTGCGTGATGTCCAGCGCCTCCGCTGCGCGCGAAAAGCTCTGGACCTCGACGACCTTCACGTAGATGCGCAGAAGATGCAGGTTCATGCATTACCCAAGGTAATCGATCAGTGATTTGCATGATATAGAAGAATGAATGGCGCGCCGCTTACGCTGCACTCACTTTCCTGCAGCCCGCGACGCATCCATGAATTCGACCACCGCCCTCACTGCTTCCAGCCTGCCGACCGGCCTTGTCGCGTCGGTGGCCGTTGCGGCTGCCGCGGCGGCGCTGTCTGCGGTGCCGGGCGTAACGGCGCACGGCTTCGGTTGGCTGCCGCTGGCGGTGGCGCTGGGCATCGTGGTCGGCAATCTGTGGCCCGCGCTGCCGACGCGCGGCGCCGACGGATTCCGTCTGGCGCGCGGCACGCTGATGCGCGCCGGCATCGCGCTGTACGGTCTGCGCATCGGCATCGACGAACTGGGCAGCGTGGGCTGGAGCGGGCTGGCGATGGCGCTGATCATCGTGCTGAGCACGCTGGCGCTGGCACTGGCGTTGGGCCGTCGGCTCGGTCTCGACACCCAGGCGGCGGTGCTGATCGGCTGCGGCAGCGCGATCTGCGGTGCGGCGGCGGTGGCCGCCGCCGACAGCGTGATCGGGGCGCGCGCCCGCCATGTGTCGGCGGCCGTGCTGGCGGTGGTCGTGTTCGGCACGCTGGGCATGTATCTGTTGCCGCTGCTGCGACCGCTCAGTGGTTTGAGCGACCAGTCCTTCGGCCTCTGGGTCGGCCTCTCGGTACACGAACTGGGCCATGTCGTCGCCGGCGCTGCCGCGGCCGGACCTGAGGCGGCCGCCAGCGCGCTGGTCGAGAAGATGATGCGCGTGATGCTGCTGGCGCCGGTGGTGATGCTGATCGCCGCCGGACTGCGCAGCGGTGACACGGCGGCCTTGCGCAGCCCCGGCGTGCCGCTTTTCCTCTACGGCTTCGTCGCGATGATGGCGCTCAATGCGTCGGGGTGGCTGCCGCTGTGGCTGCATGCGGCCGGTGCGGAAGCCGCGCAGGCGCTGCTGGCGATCGGTCTGGCGGCGCTCGGCGCCAACACCCGGCTGGCCGACATGGCGCATGCGGGCTGGCGTGTGTGGGCACTGGCCGCGCTGCTGTGGCTGTGGCTGCTGCTTGCCGGCTTCGGTCTCGTCAGCCTCGGAGCACTGGCATGAACGCACGCAAGCAGGGCGTCGCCGAGGCATGCGCACCGCGCCGGACCGTGGTGGCGCCGCGCAAGAGCCGTCACCTCCTGACGGAAACCTCGACGGCAACGGGTTTGACTACCAGCGCGCTGCGTGTGCGCGAGCTGGTCCGGCTTTTGCTCGACATGACCTGTCATGACAGGTTGGGTGCAGACGCTGCCGAATTCGCAGGCGGTCCGTCCCGCCGGGGAGAACCGATTGGATGCTTCGCTGCTGAACACGCTGTGGCCGGAGCGCGCGCTCGCGAGCTGGGCGGTGATTGCCGGCGCGGTGATCGCCGGCGGCGTGCTGCGCGGCATGACCGGCTTCGGCGCAGCGCTGCTGATGGCGCCGCTGCTCTCCACGGTGGCTTCGGCGCGCGACACGCTGTGCATCGTGACGCTGCTGAACGCGCTGCCACTGACGCACGCGCTGGCGCCGTCGGTGCGCCGGCTGGTCGATCACCGGGTGCTGCTGCCGATGCTCGGTGCGGCCTGTGCCGGCATCCCGCTCGGTCTGTGGCTGGTCAGCGTGCTGCCGGCGCGGCTGTTCGGCCAGGTGATTGGCGTCGCGGTGATCGCCAGTGCTGCGGTGCTGCTGACCGGCGCCCGTCTGGTGCGCGGCCGCAGTCGGGCGGGCTCGATCTCTGCGGGTCTGTTCAGTGGCGTGCTGACCGGCTTCGGCGGTGTGGGCGGACCGCCGGCCATCCTCTATCTGCTGGGCGTCGAGACCGACAGTCACCGGGCGCGCGCCAGCTTCCTCGTCTATTTCGGATGCCTCTACCCGCTGGCGCTGATCGCCATCGTGCTGTCGGGCATGTTCGGCCTGTCGCTGCTGCTGCAGGGGCTGCTGCTGGCGCCACTTTTTCACGGCGGCGGGCTGCTCGGCGAACGGCTCTACCGCGGACTGGATCCGCGTCATTTCCGTCGCGTCGTGCTGTGCCTGCTGATGGCGACCGGCGCGCTGGCGGCCTGGCCGGTGCATGCGGTCGCGCTGGTGCAGGGCACTGTGGCGGTGCAGCAATGCGGTGCGCAAGACCGCCTGTGCTGAACCGGCTGCTCGACGAAAAGCACAGTCAAATCAAAGATTTCTGAACATGTTGTGCGGAGCGAAAAAATTGGCACTGACTTTGCATGACATGACCCGTCATAACAGGTTCTTGAACAGGAGCTCGAACATGGCACCCCACCGCAAGCAGATCGCGCCCCCGGGCGCGGCGGAGGTCGAGGACGCGCTGTCACCGGTATCGCAGATGCCGCTGTACACGCAGATCCGCGAAATCCTGCGCCGGCGCATTCTCGACGGCAGTTACCCGCCGCATTCGCAGATGCCGTCGGAGAGCCAGATGATGTCGGCATTCGATGTCAGCCGCATCACCATACGGCAGGCACTGGGCGACCTGCAGAAGGAGGGGCTCATCTTCAAGGTCATGGGCAAAGGCAGCTTCGTCGCCAAGCCCAAGGCCTTCCAGAGCCTGTCGCGGCTGCAGGGTTTCGGCGAGGCGATGTCCACCTCCGGCTACGAAACCTACTCGCTGCTGCTCAGCGCGAAACAGGTCGCCGCCAGCGCCGTGGTGGCGCAGCGACTGCAGCTGAAGCCGGAAGCGCCGGTGTTCGAAATACAGCGCCTGCGCTACCTGAACCGCGAACCGATCTCGGTCGACGTGAGCTACTTCCCGCCGGACATCGGCGAACGGCTGACCCAGGAAGACCTGGCCACGCGGGACATCTTCGTCATTCTCGAAAACGACCTCGGCCGCAACCTCACGCACGCCGACGTGCAGATCGAGGCGATCTCCGCCGACGAGTCGCTGGCCCGTCATCTCGACATCGCCGAAGCGTCGCCGCTGCTGCGCATCGAACGCCTGACCTGGGCCGACGACCGGCCCATCGATTTCGAATTCCTCTACTACCGCGGCGATGCCTTCCAGTACCGCCTGCGCATAGACCGAAGTTGATCCACCGCTGGAAAGCAACGCAGGAATTCTTCGTTCGCAACGGCGCGCCACGGCGCGACAGTGCAGCCCCAAATCAAGGAGAGAACATGAAACGCATCGACATGGAATTCGACCTCGTCGTCATCGGCGGTGGTACCGGCGGCCCGATGGCCGCAGTCAAGGCCAAGGAGAAGAACCCCAAGCTGCGCGTACTGCTGATCGACAAGGCCAACGTGAAGCGCTCGGGCGCCATCTCGATGGGCATGGACGGCCTCAACAACGCCGTCATTCCCGGCCACGCGACGCCGGAGCAGTACGTCAAGGAAATCACCATCGCCAACGACGGCATCGTCGACCAGGAAGCGGTGATGGCCTACGCCGCCAACAGCTTCGACATGATCAACGAACTGGACCGCTGGGGCGTCAAGTTCGAGAAGGACGAAACCGGCGACTACGCGGTGCGCAAGGTGCATCACCTGGGCAGTTACGTGCTGCCGATGCCCGAAGGCCACCACATGAAGAAGATCCTCTACCGCCAGCTGAAGAAGGCGCGCGTCGAGGTGACCAACCGCGTCGTCGTCACCCGTGTGCTGACCGGCGAAAGCGGTGAGGTGGTGGCGGTGATGGGCTTCGACTGCCGCACCGCCGACGTCTATGTCATCCGCACCAAGGCGGCGGTGCTCAGCACCGGCGCGGCCGGCCGCATCGGTCTGCCCGCCTCCGGCTACCTGATGGGCACCTACGAGAACCCGACCAACTGCGGCGACGGTCACGCGATGGCCTATCACGCCGGCGCCGACCTGGCCAATCTCGAGTGCTTCCAGATCAATCCGCTGATCAAGGACTACAACGGTCCGGCCTGTGCCTACGTGACCGGTCCGTTCGGCGGCTTCACCGCCAACTCCAAGGGCGAGCGCTTCATCGAGTGCGACTACTGGAGCGGCCAGATGATGATGGAGTTCTACAACGAACTGGAAGGCGGCAACGGTCCTGTCTTCCTCAAGCTCGACCACCTCGCCGAGGAGACCATCAGCGAGATCGAGCACATCCTGCACACCAACGAACGCCCGAGCCGCGGCCGCTTCCACGAAAAGCGCGGCAACGACTACCGCAAGCAGATGGTCGAGATGCACATCTCGGAAATCGGCTTCTGCAGCGGCCACAGCGCGTCCGGCATTCATACCGACGCGCGTGGCGCGACTTCGGTGCCGGGGCTTTACGCCGCCGGCGACTGCGCCAGCGTGCCGCACAACTACATGCTGGGCGCCTTCGTCTACGGCCGGCTGTGTGGCGAGAACGCTGCCGCCTACTGCGCCGAGCACGGACTGGGTGCGGTCAGCGCTGGCGACGTCGCGGCGGAGGAGGCGCGCATCCTGGCGCCGCTCGGTCGCACCGACGGCCTCACGCCCTTCCAGATCGAATACAAGACGCGCCGGCTGGTGAACGACTACCTGCAGCCGCCCAAGATCACCCGCAAGTACGAAATCGCGCTGCGCCGCTTCGACGAGATCCGCGAAGACACCGAAGCGATGTTCGCCGCCAACCCGCACGAACTGATGCGCGCGATGGAAGCGCATTCCATTCTCGACTGCGCCGAGATGGCCGCGCGCGCCTCGCTGTTCCGCACCGAAAGCCGCTGGGGCCTCTACCACTACTTCGTCGATCACCCCGAGCGCGACGACGAGAACTGGTTCTGCCACACGCTGCTGAGCAAGGGCGAGGACGGCCGCATGCAGATGCGCAAGAAGCCGATCGAGCCCTACATCGTGCCGATCGACGAAGAGGAACGCAGCGCCTACCAGCGCCTGCGCGTCGCCCGCAACGCCGAAGCCGCCTGATTCCACCGACACATCCATCAAGGAGTTCGCCATGACCATCGCTGCTACGCCGACCCAGGTGCCGGTAAGTGTCGACAACGACAAATGCATCGCGGAGAAAGGCTGCACGGTGTGCGTCGACGTCTGCCCGCTCGACGTGCTCGCCATCGACATGCTCACCAAGAAGGCCTTCATGAAGTTCGACGAGTGCTGGTACTGCCTGCCGTGCGAAACCGACTGCCCGACCGGTGCGGTCAGCGTGTCGATTCCCTATCTGCTGCGCTGAGGAGCCGACGATGGATACCCTGACCTGTTCCATGGCCGAGCGCCTGGAGAGCCCCGACGCCGAAGTGCGCCGGCTGGCGGTGATCGACCTGCCCTACGGCGACGAGGACGACATCGTGCCGCTGCTGCTGCCGCGGCTGAAGGACGCCGACGCCACCGTGCGGACCGAGGCGGTGCGTGCGCTCGAGGGCTACGAGGACGCCGAGGTGGTCGAGGCGCTGGCACCGATGCTGCTCGACGCCGACGCGGCGGTGCGGGCAGCCGCCGGCGAAGTGCTGTCGGAGCTGAAGGAAAGCGCCTCCGCCGCGCCGCTGATTCCCTTCCTCAGCGGCCACACGGCCGAAGTGCGCATGCTGGCGCTGCGCGCGGTACGCGCGCTGCGGGTCGATGCCGCCTTCGCACCGGCGATGGAGGCGCTGCAGGACAGCGACCCTGCGGTGCGGCGCGAGGCGGTCGGCGTGCTGGGCTATCTGCGCAAACCCGAAGCGGTCGGTGCGCTGGCCGAGATCGCGGCGCGCGACCCCGACCCGGAAGTGCGGCGCATCGCCATCGGTGCCATCGGCTATTCGAGCGAAGTGAGCGTGCTGCCGTCGCTGACGCGTGCACTGACCGACGTCGCCTGGATGGTGCGCGACGAGGCGGCGCAGACGCTGGGCAAGCTGCGGCTCGCGCTGGCCGCGCCCGACCTGATCCGCGCGATGCAGGACGAGTACTGGCAGGTGCGCGTCAAGGCGGCGCGCAGCCTCGGTCTGCTGAAGGCCGCGGCGGCGCTGCCGGCGCTGGTCGAGGCGCTGGCCCACCCGATGGGCAATCTGCGCAAGGAAGCGGCCATCGCCCTCGGCGAACTGGCCGACCCGCGCGCCATTCCGGCGCTGGAAAAGGCGCTCGACGACGCCGACCCGGACGTGCGCAAGCTGTCGCGCCTCGCGCTGACCGCCATTTCTCTGGCCCAGAAATAGGGAGAACACCATGACCTTCGTCGTCACCGAAGCCTGCGTGCGCTGCAAGTACACCGACTGCGTGTCGGTCTGTCCGGTCGAGTGCTTTCACGAAGGGCCGGAATTTCTCGTCATCGACCCCGCGGCCTGCATCGACTGCGGCGTCTGCGTTCCGGAGTGTCCGGCCGAGGCGATCTTCGCCGAGGAGGATCTGCCGGCCGACCAGATCGAGTTCGTGGCCATCAACGCCCGCCTCGCCACCGAATGGCCGCTGATCACCGCGGCGCGCGATCCGCTGCCCGAGGCGGACGAGTGGGCCAACGTGAAGGACAAGAGGCATTACCTGTTCGAGAGCGCCTGAGCGCCGCCCAGCACACCGCAAGCACGCAGCAAATCTTCGATTCATTCATTGAACTGACAGGAAGAGGTGAAGCCATGAACGTTATGAAGAAGACCCTGGGTCGCGTCACCGGCACGACCCGCGCATTGCTGCTCGGCGCAGCGCTGGGCAGCTGTGCCACGGGCGCACTGGCCGAGGTCGTCACCGTCGGCATCGGCACGCAGAACACGACGACCAATACGGTGACCGGCGGCATCGTCATCAAGGAACTGGGTCTGCTCGAAAAGCACCTGCCGAAGACCGGCAAGTACAAGGACATCCAGTTCAAGTTCGAATGGCAGAACTTCACCTCTGGCCCGCCGGTGACCAACGGCATGGTGGCCAACACGCTGCAGATCGGCATGATGGGCGACTATCCGCTGCTGGTGAATGGCGCCACCTTCCAGGCCAGCCCGGAAACGAAGAGCCGGCTGATCGCACTGATTGCCTACAACGCCGACGGTGCCGGCAACGGCATCGTGGTGCACAAGGATTCGCCCTATTACCAGCTGTCCGACCTGAAGGGCAAGAAGGTGTCGGTGCCCTTCGGCTCGGCCGCGCACGGCATGCTGCTGAAGGCGATGGAGGACAAGGGCTGGAAGAGCGATGTCTGGGAACTGTCGAGCCAGAGCCCGGAAGTCGGCACCTCCAGCCTGCAGGAGAAGCGCATCGACGGTCACGCCGACTTCGTGCCCTTCGCCGAGCTGCTGCCCTACCGCGGTTTCGCACGCAAGATCTTCGACGGCGTCGAAACCAAGGTGCCCACCTTCCACGGCGTCGTCGTGCGCGAGGACTTCGCGAAGAAATATCCGGAGTTCGTCGTCGCCTACATCAAGGCGCTGATGGAGGCGAACGAGTGGGTGCGCAAGAACCCGGTCGAGGCAGCGACGAAGATCGAGGAGTGGACGCGGGTCGAGAAGGAAGTGGCCTACATGTTCCTCGGCCCGGGCGGCGTGCATACGCTGGATCCGACCATCAAGCCGAAGTGGGTCGAGACGGTGAAGTACGACCACGGCGTGCTGCAGCGCATGGGCCGGGTGAAGGAGTTCGACGCCGACGCCTGGGTGGACGAGTCCTACCTGATGCAGGCCTACAAGGAACTGGGGCTGGATTACACCAAGCAGAAGGCGAGCTTCGCCAGTTACGAAATCTCGGGGACCGACCCGCTGTGCGGCGGCAGCATCGACAAGCCGCGCGAAGCCGGTGAGGTGTGGATCGAAGGCGGCGCGCTGACCGCCTACAAGTCGGCCGAATGCACGCTGGCGGCGGTCAATGCGGCGACCAAGGCGGGCAAGAAGGTGGGTGTGGCCTTCGTGTTCGACCAGAGCTTCAAGATCAAGCTGTTCGCCGACAAGGCCTTCTACTCGCTGGGCGGCAAGGGAAGTGCGGCCATCACGCCCTTCCTGCTGAAGAAGGATGCCGAGGCGCATGCCGCCGCCCATGGCGGAAAGCTCGGCAGCTACGCCGATGCACTGGCCATCGCCACCGTGAGGAAGTGAGCCATGTCGACCGTCATGAGGATGCACTCGATCGATGACGCCGCCCCGCCGGACGCCGTGCCGGCCGACGTACCCGCGCCGGTGCGCGCGGTGGCGCCGGTCGCGGTGCCCGGCGGGGCGCCCGCCGCCCCGGCCGTCGCCGCACCGCCCCGGCTGACGCCGGCGCAGCGGCTGGGGCGCACGCTGCGCCGCGAACTGCCTACCTGGGCGCTGGGTGCCCTGTCCATCGTGCTGCTGATCGGCTTCTGGCACCTGGCCACCACCTATCGCTGGGTGTTCTACATCCGCTTCACCAACGTGCCCGGTCCGGTCGAGGTGTTCGGCGATGCGATGAACCTGTTCGGCAACAAGGGCTTCACGACGCACGTGATGCTGAGCCTGCGCCGCATCATGCTGGGTTTCGCCATCGCCACCGTGCTCGGCGTGACGCTGGGGTTGCTGATCGGGCGTTACCGCCGGGTGCGCAGCCTGCTGTTCCCGGCGATGGAAATCGTGCGCCCGATCCCGGCCATCGCCTGGGTGCCGATCTCCATCATGCTGTGGCCGACCACCGAAACCAGCATCGTGTTCATCACCTTCATCGGCGCCTTCTTCCCCATCCTGCTCAACACCATGCACGGCGTGGCGTCGATGGATGCGGTGCTGGTGCGGGCGGCGCGCTGTCTCGGTGCGACCGAGTTCGCGCTGATGACGCAGGTGGTGCTGCGCGGCGCCATGCCGCACATCTTCACCGGTCTGGCGGTGGGCATGGGCGTGGCCTGGGTGTCGCTGATCGCCGCGGAAATGATTTCCGGTCAGTACGGCGTCGGCTACTTCACCTGGGAGGCGTACTCGCTGATCGAGTATTCGAACATCGTCATCGGCATGCTGGTGATCGGCGTGCTCGGCCTCGTGTGCAGCGGCGGCATCCGCCTGCTCGGCCGGCTGCTGATGCCCTGGCAGGCAAGCAGCGGAAAGGAGAACTCGCGATGAACGCATCGACCGTACAGACCCGATCGGCCACCGGCCACATCGACATCCGCGACGTGAATATCCGCTTCACGCAGAACGGCGTGCCCTTCGACGCAGTGAAGAACGTGTCGCTGGACGTGAAGCCAGGCGAATTCGTGTCCATCGTCGGACCGTCCGGCTGCGGCAAATCGACGCTGCTGAACATCGTGGCCGGCTTCCTGCGCGCCGACGAAGGCACGGTCACGGTCGATGGCCGTGCCGTCACCGCGCCGGGTGCCGACCGCGGCGTGGTGTTCCAGCAGTACTCGCTGTTCCCCTGGCTCAGCGTGCGGCAGAACGTCGAGTTCGGCCTGAAGATGCAGGGCGTGAGCCGCAGCACGCGCGAAGTGAAGGCGCGCACGCTGCTCGGCCTGGCTGGCCTGCTGTCCTTCGAGAACCACTATCCGGACCAGCTTTCGGGCGGCATGAAGCAGCGCGTCGGCATCGTCCGCGCGCTGGCCACCAGCCCGCAGGTGATGCTGATGGACGAGCCCTTCGGCGCGCTCGATTCGCAGACCCGCGTGGTGATGCAGGAGATCCTGACCAATATGTGGCAGCAGCTGCAGCTGTCGGTGCTGTTCATTACGCACGACATCGAGGAAGCCATCTTCCTGTCGGACAAGATCTACGTGATGACCGCGCGCCCCGGCCGCATCAAGGCGGAAATCCCGGTGCCGCTGCCGCGCCCGCGCACGCCCGACATGACCTCGTCGCCCACCTTCCTCGCGTTGCACCGCCAGTTGAAGGCGCTCATCCGCGAAGAAAGCCTCGCCGCCATGGGTGGAGAACTGAAGGAGGGCGGACTCGCCGGGCACGACTGGCACGTCGGCGCCGAGGGCGTGGGAGCGATGCTGTGAGCGCGCTGCCGCGGTCGGTCACCGTGCACAGCGCGTCGCGCCTGCTGCGCATCGAGTGGAACGACGGCAGCGAGAGCGCGCTGCCGCACGCGCTGCTGCGCGCGCGCTGCCGCTGCGCCTTCTGCACGAAGGCGGCGCGCGCCGGCGCCGCCCCCGAGGATTGCAGCGGGGTGGTGCTTACCGAAGCGCACGCGATGGCGGACGCCGGCCTGAACCTCGTGTTCTCCGACGGCCACCGGCGCGGCATCTATCCGTGGGCCTATCTGCGCGAGCTGGAGGAGGGCGTGTCATGAAGGTGCTGGTGGCGGTGAAGCGCGTGGTCGATCACAACGTGAAGGTGCGCGTGCTGGCCGATGGCAGCGATGTCGACATCGGCAGCGCCAAGCGGGCGATGAACCCGTTCGACGAGATCGCGGTGGAGGAGGCCGTGCGGCTGAAGGAGGCCGGCGTCGCCACCGAGGTGGTGGTCGTGTCCTGCGGCGTCGCCGCCTGTCAGGACACGCTGCGCAGCGCGCTCGCGATGGGGGCGGACCGCGCCTTGCTGGTCGATACCGCGGCCGAACTTCAACCGCTGGCCGTGGCCCGCCTGCTGCATGCGTTGTGTGAGCGCGAGCAGCCGCAACTGGTGATCTGCGGCAAGCAGGCAATCGACGACGACGCCGGCCAGACCGGCCAGATGCTGGCCGCGCTGCTCGACTGGCCGCAGGCGACCAACGCGTCGAAACTGCTGCCCGGTGACGGCCACATCGAAGTGACGCGCGAGATCGACGGCGGCAGCGAAGTGCTGGCGCTGACGCTGCCTGCGGTGCTCACCACTGACCTGCGCCTGAACGAGCCGCGCTTCGTGTCGCTGCCCAATCTGATGAAGGCGAAGAAGAAGCCGGTCGACAGCGTGATGCCCGAATCGCTGGGCGTCGATGTCGCGCCACGCCTGCGCACGCTGCACATGGCGCCGCCGCCGGCGCGCACACCGGGCGTGCGCGTCGACAGCGTGGCCCAGCTGATGGAACGCCTGCGCGCCGAGGCGCAGGTGATCTGAGGAGAGATGCGATGAAAACCCTGGTGATTGCCGAGCACGACAACGCCGTGCTGCACCCGGTCACGCTGCATGCGGTCACGGCGGCGCTGCAGTGCGGTGGCGAGATCGATCTGCTGGTGGCCGGTCATGACTGCGACGCCGTGGCCGGACAGGCGCGCCGGATCGCCGGTGTCGCCCGCGTGCTGCACGCCGACGCCGCGCACTACGCCGATCAGCTGGCCGAGCCGCTGACCGAACTGCTGCGCGCGGTGCTGGCCGGTGCGGCGGATCAATACACGCACGTGGTCGCGGCGGCCGGCGGCTTTGCCCGCAACCTGCTGCCGCGGGTGGCGGCGCGGCTGGGTGTGGCACCGATCACCGACGTCGTGCGCATCGAATCGTCCGATACCTTCGTGCGCCCGATCTACGCCGGCAACGTGCTCGACACCGTGCAATCGCTCGATGCGCTGAAGGTGCTCACCGTGCGCGCGACCGCGTTTGCCGCGGCGCCCACCGGCGGCGATTGCCCGGTGCTGCCGCTGGCCGCTGCCACCGATCCGGCCTGCTCGCGTCTGATCGCGCGCCAGCAGGTGCAGGGCGGACGCCCGGACCTGGGCAGCGCACGTGTGGTGGTGTCGGGCGGCCGCGCATTGGGCAGCGCCGACAACTTCCGCCGCCTGCTCGAACCGCTGGCCGACACCTTGAACGCCGCCCTCGGCGCCAGCCGCGCCGCGGTCGATGCCGGCTTCGTCGGCAATGACAGCCAGGTCGGCCAGACCGGGCGCGTCGTCGCGCCCGAGCTGTACATCGCGGTGGGCATTTCCGGCGCCATCCAGCACGTGGCCGGTATGAAGGATTCGCGTGTCATCGTCGCCATCAACCAGGACGCCGACGCACCCATCTTCGGCATTGCCGACTACGGGCTGGTGGCAGACATCTTCGAGGCCGTGCCGGCGCTGACGCGGGCGCTGGCCGGCGGGCGCGAGGGTAATTTTTCCTCCTAAAGCGCATGTGCCTGCGGCCGAAATAGTGTTCACAAAGAGAAGAAGAAATCTGCCTCTGCGGGGAACACATGAAGATATTGCTGGTTGAGGACAGTCGCGCCATGGCGGCCGTCATGTCGGTGCGTCTGGCCTCCTTTGGCTACGAGGTGACGGTGGCCGAGCACGGCGAGGCCGCGGTGGCGCAGTTCGCGCAGCTCGCGCCCGATCTGATCCTGATGGACATCGAAATGCCGGTGATGAACGGCTTCGAGGCGACTGCGCGCATCCGCGCGATCGAAGCGACGCAGGACTGGGCGTGGACGCCCATCCTCTTCCTCACCGCGTCCGACACGCAGGAGAACCTGATCACCGCGATCGAGGCTGGCGGTGACGACTTCCTCGTCAAGTCGGTGCCGGAAGCGGTGCTGCAGGCGAAGATGAAGGCGATGACCCGCATCGCCGCACTGAGGAAGCGCTTGTCGGTCGCCAACCGGCTGCTGAAGGAACAGGCCAGCCGCGACGGTCTGACCGGTCTGAGCAACCGCCGGCACATGGATCTCACGCTGGATCTGGCGTGGAGCGAGGCGCGCGAGAGCGGCCGCCCGTTTGCGCTGCTGATGCTCGACATCGACCATTTCAAGAAATACAACGACCACTACGGCCACCTCGCCGGCGACGACTGCCTGCGCGCGGTCGCACAGGCCTTGTCCGGCGTGGTCGAGCGCTTCAACGCCGAACGCCTGACCGAAGGTGCTTTCGCCGCCCGCTATGGGGGTGAGGAATTCGCCGTGCTGCTGCCGGTGGCCAGCAAGCCGGTCTATGAACGCATCGCCGAGTCGGTGCTCGCCGAGGTGCGCGGACTGGCGATACCGCACGAACGCAATACCGACTGGGGCGTGGTGACGACCTCGGTCGGCGGCGCCTTCATCGACGCCGCCAACGACGAACTGATGCACGTGTTCCGCACCGCCGACGAGCGTCTCTACGCGGCCAAGGAAGCCGGCCGCAACCGCGCCGTACTGGCCTGAACCTCAGGTCCGAGCCCGAGGTTCATCCTTGAGGTTCAGGCGGAGCGGGCGCGCAGCGCCTCCAGCAGCCGCCGGCACTCGGCTGCTGCATACAGGCCGCCGACCCATTCCGACGGCAGCGCTGTCATGCCGTTCGCGGCACCGAGCAGCGTACCGAGCACGACGCCGCGATGGCAGTTGTCGCCGCCCATGCGCACGTTTGCCAGCAGTCCGTCGCGCGGCGAGTCGGCATACTTCACCGCCAGGTAAAGCGTCGCCGGCAGCGCATCCTTCAGATAGCAGGCCGGGCTGAACTGTCGCCCGATCACGTCGTCGTCGGCGCGCGTCGTCGCCCAGTCGCGGAAAGGGAATGCGAGCGCAGGATGGTTGGCGGGTTCGGCGCGCGACAGCGCGTCGTCGATCGTCGCGCCGTGCAGCAGATGGAAGGCGAGGTCGGCGTATAGCGCCGCCACAGCCGACATTTCCTCGCCCTTGTGCGTCAGGTCGACATGCTGGATCACCGCCGCGCGCAGCGCGTCGCGGTCATCGGCGTGGAACAGGATGAGCGGTGCCAGCGTCGCCAGCCCGCCGATGTGGATGTCCACGCTGCCGCAGTCGTCGATCTCCAGCCCCTTGCCATAGTTGCGGAAAAAGGCGCGGTGGCATTCCTCGACATAGGTGTCGCCGTGCATGCCCGGCGTCAGCATGAAGTCGGTGTAGCGGTGCGCGTAGTCGTCGCGGTCGTAGCGCCCGCAGGCCAGCAGCGACTCGGCCAGCAGTGTGGCGAGGCGCACGTTCAGCGTGTTCTCGCCGGCGTGCAGGAACTGGTGATAGTGGATGTCGCGCGGGCCACTCCACCAGCGTGCCTGCTCGTGCAGGATGTCGTCGGTGCTGCCGGTGCAGGTGTATTCGCTGCGCCACAGGAAGCTGTCCGGATGCGGGTTGTGCGGTGGCAGATAGGTGGTGATGTCGCCGTAGTCCTCGGCGATGCGGTGGCGCGTGTAGTACCAGTGCACCGGCATCGCCAGCGCGTCGCCGATGAAACCGCCCCACCAGGCGGCGTCGAAGCGGGAAGTGTCGATCATGCGGGGTCTCCGGTGCAGCAGGGCGGGTGCATCTTTTCACGGCACGCGTCGGCGCAGCAACTCGGACAGCGTGATGCACAGCGTCAGCCAGGCTGCGCCGGACGCCATGCCGGCCAGCACGTCGCTGGCGAAATGCACCTGCAGCACGACGCGGCTCACCGCCGTGGTGACGGCGATGGCCACCGCCGCGAGTACCACCGGCAGGTGCCAGCGCGACGGCAGCAGCCGCAGCATTACGTAGGCGGCGATGCCCCAGGCGGCCACCGTGCCGGACGCGTGGCCGCTCGGAAAGCTCCAGCTGGTTTCGATCGTGATGCCGTGGTCGTGCACCGGCCGCACACGCTCGAACAGCGCCTTCAACGACACGTTGAGCAGCGCGTTGCCAGCGATCGCCGCGGCCCAGGTGGCCGACAGTACGAGGTGTCGCCGCCAGGCCAGCAGCAGGGCGCCGCCGATGCCAAGCGCGGTGAGCGTCGCCGTGTCGCCGAAATGGGTCAGGCGCGCGAATACGCGCAGCGTGTCCGCCGGCTGTGTGGCGCTCAGCGCGGTGACCAGCGTATCGTCGAACTCGGTCAGCGCGTGACCAGCGGTCACGGCGGTGGCGATCAGCGCGAAGACGCTGCCGGCGAGGGCGACGCCCAGCGCGCCGGCGCCGGCGATGCGCGCTGCCGATGCCGCGCCGCCCGGGCGCAGCCGGCGCCACGACAGCAGCGTCGAGGCGGCGAGTGCCAGTGCGCCGGCGAGCAGCGCGAAATACAGCGGCAGCAGGTTGGCGGCGACCGTTTCGGCCAGCAGTGCAGGCGTGCTCAGAGAGGCGTGCATGGGCGTGCGAAGGTCAGTTGCCGAGCGGCAGCGCACTGAGCGCCGCCATTTCGAACTCGTCGGCCGCGCTGCGGTAGTCCCAGCGTTCGACCGTGCAGATCGCGCGCCCCGCGCGCGTGTGGCGGCGGATCAGGTTGACCGAATTGCCGGCGTCGCGCCGCGTGCGGCTCGATACCGCCGTGCCTGCCTGCACCGCCCAGCCGGCGCGTCCGCTGCCGTCGAGCGGACGCACGAAGGGCAGGTGGATGTGTCCGCCCAGCACCAGATCCACCCCGGCCGCCAGCCAGCGGCGCAGCGCTTCGGCATGACCGTGTACGCGGTTGTGCCGCTCGCTGGCGCGGGTGACCGCCACCGGGTGGTGCAGCGCGACCACGCGCAGCGCGCCCGCCGGCGCCTGTTCCAGCCAGCCGGCGGCGCGCTCGATCTGCGCTGCCGACAGCTGGCCGTCGACGTGGCGCAGCCGTCGGGTGCTGTCGAGGCCGATGAGGCGCAGGCCGTCGGTGTCGAGCACGGCGTCGTGCGCCTGTCCGAAGGCGCGGCGGTAGTCGCGATAGGGGGCGAACAGGCGCGCCGGCAGGTTGAACAGCGGAATGTCGTGGTTGCCCGGCAGCACCATCCGTTGCGCGATGTGCAGGCTGTCGGTGAAGACACGCGCGGCGGCAAACTGCGCACGACGTGCACGCTGCGTGATGTCGCCGCTCAGCAGCAGTACCTGTGGGCGCTGCGCATGGGCGAGCCGGCACAGCGCCTCGCACACCTGCGGACGCTCGGTGCCGAAATGGGTGTCCGATATCTGCAGCAGCAGTGCGCTCATCCGTCCGCACCGTCGGCCGGGACGATCAGCGGCAGCGCGTCGGGAATGACGCGGAACTCGAGCGGCGTGCGCATCCAGCCGACCTCGCCGTCGGTGGCGATCTTGATGCGGCCGCTGCGACGACCGCGCCGCAGCACGCTCAGGCGCAGCGTTTCGAAGCTGAAGCCCTGTACTTCGTCGGCGTCGCCGAGGCGGCCGAAAGCGCCGCGTGCCAGCAGCCACAGCATGGCCAGTCGGCCGGTCGGGCGCAGCGCCAGCGCGGCCAGCCGGCCTTCGTCCAGCGCCGTCGCTTCGTCGACCCCTATCCGTTCGAGCTGCAGCCGGTTGTTGCCGACGAACAGCGTCGACGTGTGCAGCGTCTGCAGCCGGCCGGCGTGTTCCATTTCCAGCGTCATCCGGCGATGTCCGCGCAGCAGCGTGGCCAGGCCCGCCCACAGCGCGACGATGCGGCTGCGGCCGAACTGCTGCTTCCATTCCTCGCGGTTCTCCAGCAGCGCCGGATAGAGGCCGACGCTGGCGTTGACCAGGAAGATGCGCTCGTTCACCCAGCCGACCTGCACGCGTCGTATGCGACCGGTCAGCAGCAGGCGCGTTGCCTCCGCGGTATCCGCCGGAATGCCGTACTCGCGCGAGAAGTAGTTGAAGGTGCCCTGCGGCAGCACGCCGAACGCAACGCCGCTGCCGACCACTACCTGCGCTACCGCGTTGATCGTGCCGTCGCCGCCCGCGGCGACCACGATGCCCTTCTGGATGCGCGCCTCCTGCACCGCCTGCCAGGCGACGGTATGCAGCCGGCGCGCGTCCTCGACGTAGAGGATGCGGTGCGCGCGACCGACTCCGGACAGCACCGACTCGATGGTTTCGCGCGTGCGCTCGGCGTCGCTGCTGCCGGAACCGGCATTGAGCACGATGAACAGCGGTGCGTCGGCGGAAGGAGAGGACTGGGGCATCGGAGAGGGAAGTGGATGACGGACCGGCTGCATCTTAGGCAGACCGCGCCCGGCGATCAGCCGGACGATTCCGACAGCCGCGCCCGCGCCGCCTCGTAAGCCTGCAGGTGCGAGCAGGCCAGATCGAGCTTGGGTACCGACACCGACTGTGCGTCGGCACGCCGGCACAGGTCGCCGAGAATGTGATCGGCTTCGGTGCGCGCGCTGCGCAGCACGTCGCGCAGCATCGATGCGGTGAGGGTCGAGCCGGCTTCAGTCAGCTGTGCGCGGTAGCCGGCCATGCGCGGCGCGGCCGGAGCGCGGCCGCAGGCGGCGGCGACCGCCGCGCCTTCTTCCAGCATGCGTTCGATCAGCGCGCGCCCGGCGCGCGTGTCGAGGATGTCGCCGATCGACGCACGCATCAGGCAGGTGGCGCCGGCCAGCGTGGCGATGAACACCAGCTTGTCCCACATGTCCTGTTCGATGTCGGCCGACACCGTGTAGTCGGGCGAGATGCCGGTGAGTACCGCGCCCAGTGTGTCGATGGCCGCCGACTGCGCCGGATGGCGGGCGCCGATGATGAGGCGCTGGCTGGCGTTCAGATGGCGGATGCCGCCGCTTTCGTCCAGCGTCAGCGCCAGGTGAGCGACGCCGCCGGCCACGCGCTCGCGGCCGAAGCGGGCGTCCAGCAGATCGAGGTGGGCGATGCCGTTGAGCAGCGGCAGCACGACGGTCTTTGGTCCGACCGCCGGTGCGATGGCATCGAGCGCGGACGCCAGGTCGTAGGCCTTGCATGACAGCAGCACAAGGTCGAAGGGCGTGTCGACGGCGGTCAGCAGCTCAGGCGTCAGTTGCAGGTCGCCGAAGGGACTCCACACGCGCAGCCGGTGTTCGCGCAGATGTTCGGCGCGCGCCGGCCGCACGAGGAAGGTGATGTCGGCACCGGCGTGCTGCAGTCGGGCGCCGAAGTAGCCGCCGATGCCACCGGCACCCAGTATCAGTATGCGCATCGTTGTCACTCCAGAACGGGGCGCTACAGCATAAGCCGCACCGGCGCAGGCCGGGGCGGGTGTGGCCGGGCTGTGCCGGTCGCCACACCGGTACATTGCATTGCGCCCGGTGCGGCGATCAGCCGCTCAGCTTCTTCATCAGTTCGCGCACGGCACCGACCCGGCTGTCGAGGTCGGGGCTGGATCGCTTCCACGACAGTCTGTCCTGTCCGGCCAGCTTGAAGTTCCGGTCCTTCTGCACCAGCTGGATGATGCGTATCGGCTCGATCGGCGGGTTGGGGCAGAAGGTGATCAGGATCAGCGTTTCGTGCGCGTCGATCTTGGTGATGCCCAGCGGCTTTGCGGCGATGCGCAGGCGGTGCGTCTCCAGCAGCGCGCGCGTCTGGTCGGGCATCGGGCCGAAGCGGTCCACCAGTTCCTCGCGCAGGCCGCCCAGTTCGTCGTCGGTTTCGCAGTTGGCCAGTCGCTTGTACAGCGTGAGCCGCTCATGCACGTCGGGGCAGTACTTGGTCGGCAGCAGGGCGGGCGTGTGCAGGTTGATTTCCGACACGATGTCCAGCGGCTGCGTCAGATCGGCTTCCTCTCCCTTCTGCAGCGCCTTCACCGCGCTCTTCAGCATTTCGGTGTAGAGGTTGAAACCTACTTCCTGCATTTCGCCGGATTGCGAGTCGCCCAGCACTTCGCCGGCGCCGCGGATTTCCAGGTCGTGCATGGCAAGGAAGAAGCCGGAGCCCAGCTCTTCCATCATCTGGATCGCCTCCAGCCGGCGGCGGCCCTGTTCGGTCGGCTTGGCGTGCGCGTCGGTCAGCAGGTAGGCGTAAGCCTGGTGATGGCTGCGGCCGACGCGGCCGCGCAGCTGGTGCAGCTGGGCCAGACCGAAGCGGTCGGCGCGGTTGATGATGATGGTGTTGGCGTTCGGGTTGTCGATGCCGGTTTCGATGATGGTGGTACACAGCAGCACATTGTGCTTCCGCTGCGTGAACTCGCGCATCACGCGCTCCAGTTCGCGCTCCGGCAGCTGGCCGTGGCCGACCACGATGCGCGCCTCCGGCAGCAGGTCGGCCAGCCGCGTCTTCATTTCCTCGATGGTGTCGACCTCGTTGTGCAGGAAGTACACCTGGCCGCCACGCTTGAATTCGCGCAGCACTGCTTCGCGGATCAGCCCGCGCGACCACGGGCTGACGAAGGTCTTGATCGCCAGCCGCTTCTGCGGCGCGGTGGCGATGACCGAGAAGTCGCGGATGCCTTCGAGCGACATGGCCAGCGTGCGCGGAATCGGCGTCGCGGTCAGCGTGAGCACGTCCACCTCGGCGCGCAGCGCCTTCAGTGCCTCCTTCTGGCGCACGCCGAAGCGGTGTTCCTCGTCGATGATGACCAGGCCCAGGCGGGCGAACTTGACGTCCTTCTGCAGCAGGCGGTGGGTGCCGATCAGCACGTCGATCTTGCCTTCGGCCGCCTCCCTCAGCGCCTGCGTCTGTTCCTTCGCGCTCTTGAAGCGCGAAATCTCGGCGATGCGCGCCGGCCACTCGTGCGCCACCTGGGCGAAGCGGTCGGAGAAGGTCTGGTAATGCTGTTCGGCCAGCAGCGTGGTCGGCGCCAGCACGGCGACCTGCTTGCCGTCGGCCACCGCGACGAAGGCGGCGCGCAGCGCGACCTCCGTCTTGCCGAAGCCGACGTCGCCGCATACGAGTCGGTCCATCGGCCGGCCGGAGGTCATGTCGCCGACCACCGCGCTGATCGCGTTGAGCTGGTCCGGCGTTTCCTCGAAACCGAAACCTTCGGCAAAGGCGTCCATGTCGTGCTGCCTGAAGCCGAAGGTGTGGCCCTTGCGCGCCGAGCGCTGCGCGTACAGCGCGAGCAGTTCGGCGGCGGTGTCGCGCACCTGGGCGGCCGCCTTCTTCTTCGCCTTTTCCCACTGGCCGGAGCCGAGCTTGTGCAGCGTGATCTGGTCGCCGGGCGCACCGCTGTAGCGGCTGATCTGGTGCAGCTGCGACACCGGCACGTAGAGCTTGTCGCCGTCTGCGTACTCCAGATGCAGGAACTCGGTCTCGCCCTCGCCGAGGTCCATGTGCATCAGGCCGATGTAGCGACCGATGCCGTGCTGCAGATGAACCACCGGGTCGCCCACCTTCAGTTCGGTGAGATCGCGCAGGAAGTTCTCGGCGGTCACCTTGCGGCCGTCGCGCTTGCTGCGCGCGCGGGCCTGCGACGGGTAGAGCTCGCTTTCGGTG
Organism: Methyloversatilis sp. S146-33; assembly: GCF_059552495.1. The sequence continues at coordinate 14,476 of NZ_JCANOT010000023.1, read as the reverse complement.
ACCAGCGCAATCGATGGCGAGGTCAGCGCGAAGCCTTCGGCCAGCGGGCCGGTGGCGATCAGCAGGCGTGCCTCACTCGCCAGCGCCGCGTCGAAGCTGTCGCAGGCGGCGTTGGCCAAGCCGTATTCGGTGAAGTAGTCGGTCAGCGTTTCGCGCCGGCCCGCCGATTCGGCCACCACCAGCACGCGCTGCGCGGCGACCAGCGCGCGCAGCCGGAACAGCGGGTCGTCCGACTTGCGCTCGACGGCAAGCTCGGGCAGCGGCGTGACCGCGGCCACTTCGTCGCCGCGGCCGAGGCGCACGATGGGGCGGTTGGCCAGCGATACGTGGAACTGTTCTTCAGACAGGAACAGGTCCGGCGGCGGCAGTATCGGCCGCGCCCGTTCGCCCTTCATCAGGTCGAATCGGCTTTTCGTGTCGCGCCAGAAATCGGCGATGGCGTCATTGACCTCGTAGTCGAGCGCCACGACGGCGTTGGCCGGCAGGTAGTCGAACAGCGTGTCGGTGCGCTCGAAGAACAGCGGGATGTAGTACTCGATGCCGGCGCTGGGCACGCCGTTGGACACGTCCTTGTAGATGACCGACTTCGACGGATCGCCCTCGAAGGTTTCGCGGAAGCGCGACCTGAAGGCGGCACGTGCCTTGTCGTCCATCGGGAACTCGCGTGCCGGCAGCAGCCGTATTTCCTGCGTCGGAAAAACGGTGCGCTGGGTGTCGACGTCGAAGGTGCGGATGCTTTCGACCTCGTCGTCGAACAGGTCGATGCGGTAGGGCAGGGCGGAGCCGGTCGGGTAGAGGTCGACCAGGCCGCCGCGCACGCTGTATTCGCCCGGTGCGACGACCTGAGTGACCGCGCTGTAGCCGGCCACGGTGAGCTGCAGGCGCAGGCCCTCGACGTCCAGCTTCGCCCCCTGCTTGACGAAGAAGGTGTGGGCCGCCAGGTACTCGCGCGGCGCGAGACGGTAGAGCGCGGTCGAGGCGGGTACCACCAGCACGTCCAGTTCGCCGCGCATCAGTGCGTAAAGCGTTTCCAGCCGCTCCGACACCAGATCTGCGTGTGGCGAGAACTGGTCGTAGGGCAGGGTTTCCCAGTCCGGCAGCTGGAATGAACGCAGGGCTGGCGCGAACCAGCGCAGTTCGTCGAGCAGGCGCTGTGCGTCCATCGGACGCGCGGCAACGACCACCAGCGGGGCGCCCAGCTCGCGTGCAAGCTCGGACAGGGCGAGCGCCTGGGCACCGCCCGGCAGCTTCGGCCAGTCGGTGCGGCCACCGGGGCGCGGGCGGGGAAGACGGGACAGCAGGGAAGGCAATGAAGTCATGTGCGGGTAGAGCGGTGTGGCACCCGAACGTTCGGGCGCCACCGGTGACGGCAGAGGCGCGATTATCCCGGAAACCGCTTCGGCCGCCTTGCCCGCTTCATTCGCGATCGGGGTACTCGTCGTACTTGCGCGCGTCGCCGCGCACCCGGTCGGCCGGGTACTTCTGGCGGTTCAGCGCCATCTTGTCGGCCACCGCGGCCGGCAGGTTGATGTCCAGCACGTCGGCCAGACGCACCAGATAGACCAGCACGTCGGCCAGTTCGTGGCTGACCGCGGTGCGCTTGTCGTCGGCCAGTTCGCGGCCGGTGGGCAGCCACTGGAAGTGCTCCATCACCTCGGCAGCTTCGATGCTCATCGCCATCGCCAGGTTCTTCGGCGTATGGAACTGCGCCCAGTCGCGTTCATCGACGAACTGGCGGATCAGGTCGCGCAGGGCGGACAGGTCGGTGGTGTCGGTGTGCGACGACATGGCGTGATCGAAGTAACGGAGGTGTGTGATTGTTGCAAAACTCCATCCTTGCGTCGCCGTCAAGACTTGATCTTGTAAATGGTGCGGCGCAGTATCGGCGGCGTCTTCCCACCGATTCCCCTGATGACCCAGGCCACTCAAGAGCCGAAAGCCCTTGCGCCGCTGATGCTTGCCGCACTCGGCGTCGTGTTCGGCGACATCGGTACCAGCCCGCTCTACGCCTTCAAGGAAGCCTTCGCCGGATCGCACGGACTGCCGCTGTCGGAGGCCAATGTGCTGGCCACGCTTTCGGCGCTGTTCTGGGCGGTCACGTTGATCATTTCGTTCAAGTACGTGTTCATCGTGCTGCGCTTCGACAACGAGGGCGAGGGTGGCGCGTTGGCGCTGGCTTCGCTGGCGCAGCGTTCGGCGCGCACCGGCGTACGTCGCCGCGTTGCGGCGGTCACCGCAGCCGGCGTGTTCGCCGCCGCGATGTTCTACGGTGACGCGGTGATCACGCCGGCGATTTCGGTGCTGTCGGCGGTCGAGGGCATTGCCGTGGTGACGCCCACTCTGGAGCACTGGGTCGAACCGATCACCATCGTCATCCTGGTCCTGCTGTTCTGCGTGCAGCGCACCGGTACCGCTGTCGTGGGGCGTTTCTTCGGGCCGATCACCATCGTCTGGTTCGCCGTGCTGGCGCTGCTGGGAGCATCGAGCATCGCGCAGACGCCCGAGGTGTTGCGCGCGCTGAACCCGGCCTATGCCGTCTCGTTCGCGATCGACACGCCGGGTAAGGCCTTCCTGCTGCTCGGTGCGGTCTTCCTTGCGCTGACCGGCGGCGAGGCGCTGTATGCCGACATGGGTCACTTCGGCCGGCGTCCGGTGCGGCTGGCCTGGTATTTCATCGTGTCGCCGGCACTGCTGATCAACTACTTCGGTCAGGGCGCGCTGGTGCTGCGCGCGTCCGAGGCGGTCAGCAACCCCTTCTTCATGCTGGCTCCCGAGGACTGGCGGCTGCCCCTGGTCGCGCTGGCGACGATGGCCACCGTGATCGCGTCGCAGGCGACCATTTCCGGCGCTTTCTCGATCACCGCGCAGGCGACGCGACTGGGTTACCTGCCGCGCCTGCGTCAGCTGCACACCTCGGACACCGAACGGGGGCAGGTCTACATACCCGCGGTGAACTGGATGATGCTGGTCGTGGTGGTCGTGCTGGTGCTCGAATTCGACACGTCGAGCGAACTGGCGGCGGCCTACGGCATCGCGGTGTCGGGCGACATGATCATCACGACGCTGCTGATGCTGTTCATCACGACCATGTCGCAGCGTCGCCTGAAGACGCTGCTGCTCGCCGTGCTCGGCGTCTTCCTGGTCGTCGAGATGTTGTTCTTCGCCTCCAACCTGACCAAGTTCATGGCCGGCGGCTGGCTGCCCATGCTGCTTGGCGGCGCGCTGTTCACGATGCTCACGACGTGGAAGCAGGGCACCGCGCTGATCACCCGCGAACGCCGGCGCATCAACATCCCGATGGCCGACTTCATCGGCGGACCGCCGCTGGACGTTCCGCGTGTGCCGGGCACGGCGATCTACCTGACATCCGATACGGAAACGGTGCCCAGTGCGCTGTTCCACAATCTGAAGCACTTCAAGGTGCTGCATGAGCGCGTGTTCTTCCTGCACGTGATGATCGAGGACGTGCCGCGCGTGCCCGACATCGACCGCATCGAAGTGCACAAGCTCGGTGGCGAGCACTACACGGTGGAGGCGCGCTACGGCTTCCGCGAGGAACCGGACATTCCGAAGGCGCTCGCCGCGCTGGCCGATCTGGGTCTCGAACTGGAGCCGATGAGCACCACCTATTTCGTCGCCCGCGCGACCGTGGTCGAAGGCCAGGGTGACGACCTGCAGTCGTGGCGGCGTGCGCTGTTCGGCTGGATGATGCGGCAGTCGGAAGGGCCGGCGAACTACTTCCACCTGCCGCCCAATCAGGTGGTCGAGCTGGGCACGCAGATCAGTCTCTGAACGGCTGCGGCGGCTGCGGGCAATTTTCCCGGCCGCACCGGCCGGGGCTTCCGCCGGAACTGCGACGCACCGACAATGCCGAACCTCGCGGAGGCCGATGCGCCTCCAGCCTGCGTCACCCCTCGCACAGGAAAACAACGATGCGCTACACCCGCACCGCGATGTCGCTGCACTGGCTGATCGCGCTGATGCTGTTCGGCATGTTCGGCTTCGGCCTCTACATGGTCGAACTGCCGCTGTCGCCGCAGAAGCTGAAGTTCTACTCGTATCACAAGTGGGCCGGCGTCACCGTGTTCCTGCTGGTGCTCGCGCGCCTGGCCTGGCGCATTACGCACCGGCCGCCCGCGCTGCCGGCGGACATGCCGGCCTGGCAGGTGACGGCGGCCAAGGCCGGCCATCATCTGCTCTATCTGCTGATGGTGATCGTGCCGCTGTCCGGCTGGCTGATGAGTTCGGCCAAGGGCTTCCAGACCGTCTGGTTCGGCGTGCTGCCGCTGCCCGATCTGCTGGCCAAGGACGAGGCGCTGGGCGAGGCGCTGCTGCTGACGCACCGGCTGCTGAACTGGTTCTTCATGCTGGTGGTGGCGGGCCACGTATTGGCCGCGCTGAAGCATCACTTCATCGATCGCGACGGGCTGCTGTCGCGCATGCTGCCCGGGCGCTGATCAGCGTGCGCCGGCTGGCAGCCAGACCTGCGCCGGGTCGAGCGCATAGCTCCACGGCAGGCCGGCATTCTTCCAGCCATTGACGGTGCGCTTGCCGCGCTCGGCGCCGCTGTCCGCGGTGTCGCCCTCGAAACCGTCGATCACCGTCCATACCCGGGTGAAACCGGCCGCGGCCAGCGCATTGACGGCGCGCGCCGTGCGGTCGCCGGAGCGGCAGATGAGCACGATGTCGGCGTTGCGGTCCAGTCCCTTGGCCTGCAGGCGCTGTTCGACCGAGCGGATGAATTCAGGGTTCTTGTGCAGCGTGAAGCGGCGCGACTTGGCGTCGAAGTGGTCGAAGTCGACCAGCATGAAGGGCACGTTGGCGTCCATGCCGGCCGGTACGCCGACATAGCTCACCTCGGCCTGCGTGCGCACGTCGAGGAAGAGCGTGCGGCCGGGGTTGTCGCTCAGCATGCGGTGCGCCTCGGCCGAGGTCAGATAGCGGTCCAGCACCGTGCGCTTGTCCGGCGGCACGGCGGCGGGATCGATGGCGTAAGCGCTGCTGCATGCGCACAGCGCGAGTGCAAGGAAGATTGATCGCATCGAGGACTCCTTTGCGGTGGATCGCCGCGCAGGACGGGGCGACGATCAGGCCACGCTGAGGCGCGGCTTGCCACGCAGTCGACTGCGCAGCGGGCGGTCGAGTTCTGCCAGACGCGCGGTCAGCGTGTCCATCAGCTTGTCGCGCGACACCGATTTGGCGACGAAGCAGCTCGCCCCGGCGTCCATCGCGGCGCGCTGCCACGCCGGGTCCTCGATGCCCGACAGCATCACGATGACCAGCTTGTCGGCGCTGTAGTGTTCGCGCAACGCCTTGCAGGTGGCGACGCCGTCCATGCCCTGCATCAGGCCGTCGAGCAGCAGCACGTGGGGGCATTGCTGGCCCACCATCAGCAGCGCCTGCTCGCCGCTCTCCGCCTCGCGGATGTGCGTGCAGCCGGCGCCTTCGAGCGAGCGACGCATCAGGAAGCGTTCCGCCTCATCGTCGTCGACGATCAGGATGTCCAGCGCGTCCGGCAGTGCGCCCTGCGCGCCTTCGCTGTCCAGGCTGCATTCGAGTACGCGGCGCGCTGACTCGAGCTGCATGCGGCTGGCGATCGGCACCAGCGTGGTGGCCAGTGCCCAGTCCTTTTCCAGCGCGGCCGCTTCGAGGCGACGCATCGTGTCGTGCAGGTCGAAGGCCTGCGCATGCACGGCCAGCGACTTCAATGTGTGGGCGGCGCGGCGCAGCGTGTTCTCGTCGCGCTCGCGCAGCGCTTCCTGCATGGCCAGCACGTTGCGCTGCGATTCCTTCTCGTACAGCGCGGCGAAGCGGGCGCGGTCCTGCTGGTTGATGGCGTCGATCGAGATCGACTGCGTGCCGGACACCGCGTTGTCCGGCAGCCACTTGCGCACGATGGCGTACAGGTCGTCCTCGCGGAAGGGCTTGGCCAGGTAGTCGTCCATGCCGGCGGCGATGCAGTTCTCGCGGTCGCCGTCGTTGGCGCCGGCGGTCAGCGCGATCAGCGGCGTGGCCGGCAGGCCGACCAGGCGTTCGCGGTCGCGGATGCGTTCGCAGGCTTCGAAGCCATCCATGCCGGGCATCTGGCAGTCCATCAGCACGAGGTCGAAGCGGGCGTGCTCAAGCTCCTGCAGCGCCTGTCGACCGTCGCGCGCCAGCGTGCAGCGCAAGCCGAAGGCCTCAAGCATGTGGGAGGCGACTTCAGCGTTGACCGGGCTGTCCTCGACCAGCAGCACGCTGCCGGACAGTCGCGGCAAGGTGGGTAGCGACAGGCTGTTCTGCGCTTCCTCGATGCCGGTCGATACCACCTTGCACGGCAGCGACAGTGTGAAGGTGGAGCCGATGCCCTGGGCGCTGCGCAGCGTCACCGAGCCGCCGAGCATTTCGGCCAGCTGACGCGAAATCGCCAGCCCGAGGCCGGTGCCGCCGAAGCGGCGCGAGGCGGTGTTGTCGGCCTGGGCGAAGGCGTCGAAGATGCGTGCCTGGTCGTCGTGCGCGATGCCGATGCCGGTATCGCGCACTGACATGACCATGCGCACCGAACCGCTGGTCGGGCGGTCGTGCAGCATCAGGTCGTCGTCCATCGAGTGCGCGCGCAGCGTGACGAACACGCCGCCGTGGTCGGTGAACTTGATGGCGTTGCCGATCAGGTTGACGGCGATCTGGCGCAGGCGACCGGGGTCGCCCTCGATGCGGCCGGGTACCGCGTCGTCGACGTCGAGTGCCAGCGTCAGGTTCTTTTCGCGTGCCTGCGCGCCGAGCAGTTCGGTCACTTCGCGCAGCGTGCGCCGCGGATCGAATTCGCTGCGCACGAGGTCGAAGCGGCCGGCTTCGATCTTCGACAGATCGAGAATGTCGTTCAGCAGATCGAGCAGGTTTTCGCCCGAGCGGTAAAGCGTTTCCAGGTAGCGCCGCTGCTCGCCGTTCAGTTCGCTGCGCAGCAGCAGCTGCGCCATGCCCAGCACGCCATTCATCGGCGTGCGGATTTCGTGGCTCATGTTCGCCAGGAACTGGCTCTTCGCCTGGTTGGCCTGTTCCGCGTTCTCCTTCGCTTCCTCGTTTTCCTGCGCCACCTTGGCGTGGTGCAGGCGCAGCCGGATGAACTCGGCGGTGTTGCGCTGGAAGCGACGGGCGTTGACGACGGCGATCATCAGGAACAGCAGGATGAAGCCGCCCAGCACCTCGCGCTCGGGCTCGGGCGAGCGCAGATAGAAATAAGCGGTGGGGAGCAGTGTGGGCAGCGCCATGCACAGATAGGCCTTCCACATGCCGGTCAGCGAGAACAGCCCTACAGCGGATACGGCCACCAGACAGAGCGGCACGACCATTTCGTAGGGATGTCCCGGCGGCGGCATCAGGAACACGCCGAGCGACCCCCAGGCGGAGCCGGCGGCGAGCACGCCGAGCATGAACAGCCACTTCCAGATCAGCGTCTCGTTGATGCCTGGCGACACATGGCGCCAGGCCAGGATGAGACCGTAACGACCGACGTTCACGACCACCATCGCCACCAGCCAGATGCTGAGTGCACGCGGATCGACAATGTTGTGCAGCACGCCCCAGATCAGGCTGGCCAGCACGATGGCCATCAGCAGCGTGAAGGGCGTCAGCCGGTAGGCGAGCGCCACCAGTTCCGCCTCGACCTGGCGTTCCGTGCCTTCATTGCGCGGTGTGGTGCCGTGTGACAGAAGAGTGGTGGGCATGACCGGCTCAGCTCTTAGGGCAGTCGGCCGCGAGGCCCGATGAGAAGGAGTAGTTCCGGTTCACGACTGTGGGCACGGTTTCTTTAACCGGCAGGCCGTGATGCGGCGCCGCATTCACTGTCCGTAGCTCCCGAACTTGACCAGCACGCGCGCCATTTCGGCGTCGTCGATCAGTCGCGGCGTGCCGATCTGCAGTGTCCGCCAGTACTGTTCGCACAGGGTTTCGAATTCGACCGCCAGCGCGACCGCCTGCGCCAGGTCGTGGCCGAACACCAGCATGCCGTGGTTGGCCATCAGGCAGGCACAGCGACCGTCGAGTGCGTCGATCACCGCGTCGGACAGCGCCTGTTCGCCGAAGGTGGCGTAGCGCGCGCAGCGCACCGTGGCGCCACCGAAGCGCGCAATCATGTAGTGGAAGGGCGGAATGTCTGCACCGACGCAGGCGAGCGCGGTGGCGAAGGGGGCGTGCGTGTGCACGACCGCACCGGCTTCGGGTCGGGCGCGATAGATGTCGCGATGGATGCGCCATTCCGAGGACGGCTTGAGCCGGCCTGCGAAACCGCCGTCCTGGTCGACCAGAACCATGTCGTCCGGCGTGCACGCATCCGGTTCGAGTCCGCTCGGTGTGATCAGGAATGCGGTGCCGCGGCGCGCGCTGACATTGCCAGCCGCACCGCGGTTCAGTCCGCACGCTTCCAACCGGCGAGCCGCAGAGTGCACGTCGGCGCCGCTGACCTCAGTCATCAGGGTGTGCCCCTGTATTGTGGAGTGCCGCCGATTATCCCCAACACGCCGCGGATTACAAGCGTGTCCGTGTTAAAGGTTGACGAAACGTCAGTGGTTTCCCCACGTCGTCGGCCGGAAATCCTTTACAGATAAGGGTTTCAGTTTTCTCGAAACAACATTAACTTCTGTGGATGAAGTCAGACCGAGAACTGTTTCGGCGTCTGCCCGGCCACGCAGTCGATCGGGCCGCGTTCGGTCACGATGGCGCTCACCAGTGCGACCGGCGTCACGTCGAAGGCCGGATTGGCGACAGCGCGGTCGGCGTCGAGCACCGTGACGCCGCCCTCGGCGCCGCGCACCACGCGCACCTCGTCGCCGCTACGTTCCTCGATCGGAATCGCGTCGCCGTCGGCACAGCCCAGATCTATGGTCGACCACGGCGCAGCGACCCAGAAGGGCAGCGCATGCGCGCGTGCCGCCAGCGCCTTCAGATAGCTGCCCACCTTGTTCGCAGTGTCGCCATTCGCCGCGATACGGTCGGCGCCGATCACCACCGCGTCGACGCGGCCTTCGCGCATCAGCTGACCGGCGGCGTTGTCGGCGATCACGGTGTGCGGCACGCCAGCGCGCGCCAGTTCCCAGGCGGTCAGCAGGCCCTGATTGCGCGGCCGCGTTTCCGACACCCAGACGTGGATGTCCAGCCCGGCCTGCTGCGCCAGATAGATACCGGACAGCGCAGTGCCCCAGCCGGTGGTGGCCAGCCAGCCGGCGTTGCAGTGGGTCATCAGATCGATGCGGCCGGATGCCGGCAGCGCGCGGATCAGCGCCAGCGTGTGCTCGCCGATGGCGCGGTTGGCAGCGCGGTCCTCGTCGCAGATCGCCAGCGCCTCGTGCCAGGCTGCTTCGGCGCGCGCGGACGGCGCCAGAGGCAGCACCGCGCGTGCGACCCGGTCCAGCGCCCAGGCCAGATTGACCGCGGTCGGTCGGGTGGCGGCCAGCGTGCCTCGGGCGGCGTCGAGCGCGGCGTCGTCGGCCGCCTCACGCAGCGCCAGCGCCAGACCGAAGGCGCCGATGGCGCCGATCAGCGGCGCACCGCGCACCTGCATCGAGGCGATCGCGTGGGCCGCCTGCGCAGCGGTGGCGATGCGCAGTTCGTGTTCGGCGAAGGGCAGTCGGGTCTGGTCGAGGATGTGGAGAACATCGTTGTCGATGCGCAGCGGGCTGGGGGTGTCGGTCATGGAGCGGGGCGGGCATACCGTATTGCGTCGGGGCCTGAAGCATAATCCGCCCTCCAAGCCAGAGCGATGTCTGCCATGCAGGATTACAGCGGCCGCGTGCCGTCCAAGCTGCCCGACGTGGGCACCACGATATTCACCGTCATTTCGCGCGAAGCCGCCGAACTGGGCGCGCTGAACCTGTCGCAGGGTTTTCCCGACTTCACCGCCGGGCCGGAACTGTTCGACGCGGTGGCGCGGCACATGCACGCCGGCCACAACCAGTATTCGCCGATGGCCGGTCAGCCGGCGCTGCGCGCCGCGGTGTCCGCCAAGATGGCGGCGGTGTACGGCGCGCAGTACGGCCCGGAAAGCGAAATCACCATCACCGCCGGAGCCACTCAGGCCGTCTACACCGCGATCACCGCGCTGGCCGGGCCGGGCGACGAGGTGATCATTTTCGAGCCGGCCTTCGACAGCTATCTGCCGGGCATCCGGCTGGCGGGTGCGACGCCGGTATTTGTCCGGCTGGAGGCGCCGCACTTCCTGCCGAACTGGGACACAGTCGCACGCGCGATCACGCCGCGCACCCGGCTCATCATCACCAACACGCCGCACAACCCGACCGGCGCCGCCTGGTCGCTCGACGACCAGCGCCGGCTGGCCGCGCTGTGCGACGGTCGTGACATCCTGGTCATTTCGGACGAGGTGTACGAACACATCATGTTCGACGGCCGCGAACACGCCAGCGCCTGCCGCGTGCCGGAACTGGCGGCGCGCACTCTGCTGGTGTCCAGCTTCGGCAAGACCTTCCATGTGACTGGCTGGAAGGTCGGCTTCGTCTGCGCGCCGCCGTCGCTGACCGCCGAATTCCGCCGCGTGCACCAGTTCAACGTGTTCGCCGTGAACACGCCCTGCCAGCTCGGCCTGGCTGACTACATGGCCGACGCTTCGCGCTATCTCGACCTCGGCGCCTTCTACCAGAAGAAGCGCGATGACTTCCGTGCCCGCATGGCCAGCTCGCGCTTCGAACTGCTGGACTGCGCCGGCACCTATTTCCAGCTCGCCCGCTACGACGCGATCAGCGACGAGCCGGACGCCGTGTTCGTACGCCGGCTGATGCGCGAAGCCGGCGTGGCCACCATACCGGTGTCCGCCTTCCACCACGATGGCTTCGACGCGAAGCTCATCCGTTTCTGCTTCGCCAAGAGCGAAGCGCTCATCGAGCAGGCGTGCGAGCGCCTGTGCGCCTACTGAAAGTGATGATGGAAAACGTCGATTTCGAATTGCGGGGCGAATACGTTGCCCTGTGCGACCTGCTGAAGATTGCCGGTGTCGTCACCAGCGGTGGCGAAGGCAAGGCCCGTGTCGATGCCGGTGGCGTGATGGTGGACGGCCAGCCGGAATCGCGTCGTACCGCCAAGATCCGCGCCGGTCAGGTGGTGGAGTGCGATGGCGTGCGGATTGCCGTTCGGTGAACGGCAGCTTCAAGCTGCAAGATTCAAGGTGCAAGAGGCCGCGCTTCTACTTGCCGCTTGAGTCTTGCGTCTTGCGGCTCGCGCCGGCAACCCGGCTGGCAGCGGCTAGGCCGCTGCGCACGGCCGCTTCCAGCGTGGCCGGATAGTCGGCGACGAGGTAGTCGCCGGCGAGTGCGATGCGGGTGTCGCGCGGCTGTTCGATCGCGGCGCGCCCCGGCGTGCAGCGGAAGGTGGCGCGGCGTTCGCTGATCGTGCGCACCCACAGCGGATCGGACAGCGAGGGGAACTGGCTGCGCAGCGCGGACAATACGGTGCCTTCCGTCTCTTCCCGCGTACCGCCCGCGGCGGATACGACACCGGCCAGCAGGCCGGGCGGACCGCCGAGCTGACCACGATCGAACACCCAGTGCGGTTCACCGGCGACGAAGCCGGTCATCGCCGCGGGCAGACGCGTGCGAGCGTCGAAGGCGGCATAGACGGTGGTGATGGCTTCGTACTCCAGCGCTGCGACCTGTCGCGCGATGTCCTCCATGTCCGGCAGATCGCCGAGCAGCGCCGGCAGCTGATGCGGGCTGCAGGCGAACACGACGCGGTCGGCGTGGCGCCTGCCGTCGGCGCAGTCGATGGCGAAGCCGTCGGTCTGCGCGCGCACGGTACGTACGCGCGTTCCGGTGTTCACCGATGCGCCGTGCGCGCGCAGCCAGAACAGCGCCGGCTCCGGCAGCAGGCTGCCGAGGTCGGCACGCGGCAGCAGCAGGTCGGCCGACCCGGGCGGCCCCAGCAGGCTGTCGTTCAGCACGCGCGCGAATACGCGGGCGCTGGACTGTTCGATCGTGGTGTTCAGTGCGGCGACGCACAGCGGCGCCCACAGGTGCGTGATCGAGCCCGGCGTCTGTGCGGTACGGACGAGCAGGGCGGCCACGGTCTCGTCGGCCGGCGGCGCACGGCGTATCGTCCGCATCAGCCGCAGCGCGGCCAGACGGTCGCGCCAGCTCATGCCATGCGCGCGCAGGAAGGCAAGGGCGATGCTGGCGCGTCCGCTGCCGTGCGCGCACAGCGAAAAGCCATCGTCGAATTCGAGCGCCAGCGGCAGGCGCTGCAGCAGCGCGTCGGGGTCGGCGCCGACTGCGCGCATCAGCGCCAGTGTTTCGCTGTAGGCGCCGATCAGGATGTGCTGGCCGTTGTCCAGCGGCAGGCCGTCCATGCGCACGGTGCGCGCGCGACCGCCGACCTGGGGCGCGGCTTCGAACACGGTCGGCTGCAGGCCGCGGCGCACGCAGTCGACCGCGCAGGCCAGCCCGGCCCAGCCGCCACCAACGATGGCGACCGTGGTGCTCAACTTTTCAGCCAGGTTTTCCACGCCAGCCACAGCTTGCGCAGCGGCGTCAGCGCGATGCGGCGGTCGAGCACGCGGCAGCCGTCACGCTCGATCTCGTCGAGCAGCGTGCGGTAGATCGCCGCCATCACCAGACCCGGTCGCTGCGCTGCGCGGTCCTGCTTGGGCAGCGCGGCCATCGCCTGTTCGTAGTACTGGCGTGCGCGGGCGATCTGGAACTCCATCAGCTGGCGGAATTCGTCGCTGTAGCGCGCGTTCAGGATGTCGGCGGCGCGCACGTTGAAGCGCTGCAGCTCCTCGACCGGCAGGTAGATGCGTCCGCGCCGCGCGTCCTCGCCGACGTCGCGGATGATGTTGGTGAGCTGGAAGGCGATGCCGAGGTCGTGCGCATACTTCTGCGTGTCGCGGTGGGTCGAGCCGAAGATCTGTGAGGCGAGCAGGCCGACTACCGACGCAACGCGGTAGCAATAGAGCTGCAGACCCTTGAAGTCGAGATAGCGCGACTGGTCGAGGTCCATTTCCATGCCGTCGATGATTTCGAGCAGCTGTTCGCGCGGCAGACCGTAGTCGCGTATCGCCGGCAGCAGCGCCAGGCAGACCGGGTGTTCCGGTGTGCCGTCGAAGCAGGCATCGATCTGCGCACGCCACCAGGCCAGCTGGGTGCGCGCGATACCGACGTCCTCGGTTTCGTCGACCACGTCGTCGACCTCGCGGCAGAAGGCGTACAACGCGGTGATTGCACGCCGGCGCGGCGGCGGCAGGAAGAGGAAGCTGTAATAGAAGGACGAGCCGCTCTTGGCGGCGCGGTCCTGACAGTATTCGTCGGGGGTCATCGGTAGGTGAGGGCCTTGAGGGCTATCAGCGGCCAGTCGGTCCGGCCCAGTTTCGGGCGGCGGCGGAATACATCGTAATCGACCTGTTCAATGCGCTGCAAAATGCGCAGCCCGCCCTGCACGACAAGGCGCAATTCCCAGCCCAGTCGACCGGGCAGGCGGCGTGCCAGCGGCATGCCGGAACGCATCAGCGCGCGGGCGTCATCGACGAGGTGTTTCATCATGGCGCGGAAAGCGTCGTCGCAGCGGGCTTCGCGCAGATGCGCTTCGGTCACGCCGAAGCGGGCCATCGTGTCGAGCGGAATGTAGATGCGACCGGGCGGCAGCCCGTCGGCGTTCTTGCGGATGTCGATGGCGACGTCCTGCCAGTGGTTGATGAGCTGCAGCGCGCTGCAGATCGCATCGGACTGCGTGAGGCTCTGCGCGTCGTCGACCTTGTACAGACACAGCAGCAGGCGTCCTATCGGGTCAGCCGAGCGGCGGCAGTAGTCGCGCAGTTCGGCGTCGTTGGCGTAGCGGGTTTTCACCACGTCCTGCGCGAAGGCATCGAGCAGGTCGTGGAACAGCGGCAGCGGCAGCGACCAGGCGCTGACGGCGCGCGCCAGCCGGGCGTGTATCGGATCGTCCGGCATGCCGCCGTGTTCGATGATGCGCAGCTGCGCGCGGCACAGTTCGAGTGCCGCGAGCCGCGCCTCCGGTGCCGCGTCGCCCTCGTCGGCGATGTCGTCGGCATTGCGGGCGAACCAGTAGATCGCCGCGACCGGCTCGCGCAGCGCGGGCGGCATCAGGCGGGAGGCGACCGGGAAGTTTTCGTAGTGTTCGACCGACATGGGGCGCCGAGTATACCGGGGGCAGGTGTACAATCCGCGCCGCGTGCCCAGGTGGCGAAATTGGTAGACGCACTGGATTTAGGTTCCAGCGCCGCAAGGCGTGGAGGTTCGAGTCCTCTCCTGGGCACCAGCTTCTAAAGATTGCTCATACGCGTTCGTCACTAGCAGGCTGGTGAGAAACCCTTGAACGCTTCCGGATCATGCCCTTTCGTTTGTTTTTTCCGGCACCGGAAGTGCGCCGTGGCGTGTGACTCAGGACTCTCTAACCCTCGCATCCCGCTGCTCGCCAGGCAGCGGACGCATCTATCCGTTCTACACGGCAGCCGGTCGCATCAGGCTCAGCATTCGGCTCAGGT